>CBIHOK010000070.1:0-18343 GCA_966211575.1 uncultured Noviherbaspirillum sp. | reverse complement strand
TCTATGGCCAGATGATCCTGAATCGATACGACATCAATCAGGCCAATGCATTGCTCAAGACCGGACGTGCGATCGATCATGAAGAAATCGTCATGCTGTCTCGGCTGCTTGCCGGACGTACTCCGGGCGTTCAGGTCATCGACGTCGGCGCCAATTTCGGCACTTACACCCTGGGCCTGGCAGCGGCTGTCGGCAACCGTGGAAAAGTGCATGCGTTCGAACCGCAGCGAATTATTTTCAATATGCTCGCGGGTAGCGTAGCGCTGAATTCGCTGACCAACGTCTACTGCTACAACATGGCCGTCGGGGCGCAGGCGGGTAGCGTCGAAATTCCGCAGTTCGACTACGCGTCGCCGCTGAATTTCGGCAGTATCGAATTCGGGCCGGAGCAACGCGAGCAACTGCACCAGGAGCGACAACATGATCCCGCCGCCGCCGAGCATGTCGCGCTTGCCTCTCTCGACAGCTTCGCCTTCGAGCGTGTCGACCTGATCAAGATCGATGCCGAGGGCATGGAGCTGGACGTGCTGGCCGGTGCGGCCGATACCATACGGCGCTGCCGGCCGCTGATGTATGTCGAATTCATCAAGGTCGACAAGCAGCGGTTGCATGACGAGATCGCCGCATACGGTTACACCGTCGAGGAAGCGAATATGAATTTTCTTTGTACGCCTATCAAGGAAAAAGGTGCCGGATCAGGCCGTGTTTGAGTGCGGCGCCGGCCGGGCGGGTGCAATCTGGGTGCTGACGAACAAATGAAGACCCGCGGCTTTACGATGATCGAACTGATCCTGGTCCTGATTCTGGTCGGGATACTGGCGGTTGCGGTCATCCCCCGCTTCTTCGATCGAAAAAGCTATGACGCGCGCGCCTACTACGATCAGGTCTTGTCGATCCTCCGTTTTGGGCAGAAGACTGCAATCGCGCAAAACCGGAACGTCTATGTCCGCCTGAATGGGTCGAGCGTGGCGCTGTGCTACGACGTGAACTGCACCAGTCCGGTGATCCCTGCCTCCGGCAGCAACAGCGGCAGTACGGCCACTACGGCTGTGTGCCTGATCGGCGGCACATATCAGTCGTCCTGGGCTTGCGAAGCACCGCCTTCAGGGGTGACGGTAGGGAGCGCATCTACTTTTTATTTCAGTCCGCTCGGCAAGCCTTACCTGGCGAGCGACACCCCGCCGACCTCGACGTTTTCTCAACTTGCCATCGCGATCGCCGGTGACGTCGCGCGCACCGCCTACATCGAGTCGGAGACCGGCTATGTCCACTGACAGGCGGGCCGTTGTTCGTCAGCAGGGACTGACATTGATCGAGCTGGTCATGTTCATTGTGATCGTCGGCGTCGCAGTGGCCGGCGTGCTTTCCGTGATGATGGTCACCACCAGCCACAGCGCGGATCCGCAGCGGCGCAAGCAGGCACTGGCGATCGCCGAAGGACTGCTGGAGGAAATCGAATTGGCGAGATTTACCTATTGCGATCCCAGCGATGCGAACGCGACGACAGCGACCCAGGCTACATTGACATCCGGGGGCTGCGCGTCGACGGTCGAAAACGTCGGTCCGGACGCCGGGGAAACGCGGCCGTATGACAACGTGAACGATTACGTAACGGCCTACAACAACACCGGAACTGCCTACTCGACCAACGTCGACGGCACGGCGTTCCCGGCCGGCTATTCGGCGAACGTCAAGATCGTGCCGGAAGCGTTGAACGGCATTGCCTCGAGTTCCGCGCCGGCCAGCACCGACGTTCTCCGGATATCGGTTACCGTCAGTTATGGCAGCGACAGCATCACTGTCGACGGTTATCGGACCCGCTACGACCCCAATGCGGTGCCGTGATGAGGAAAAAAGCGATATTCGGCCGCCGGTTGCGCGGCTTTACCCTGGTTGAAGCAATCACGGTGATTGCCTTGACCGGCATCCTGGCGAGCGTTGTTGCGCGCTTTATCGTTACGCCGGTTCAAGGCTACTTTGCCAGCGCAGCACGCGCCGAATTGACCGATGCAACGGATAGCGCGCTACGCCGCATCGCGCGCGACCTGCGGCTGGCATTGCCGAACAGTGTGCGGATTGACGCCAGCGGAACCTATATGGAGTTGCTGTTGACGAAAACCGGCGGCCGCTACCTGTCGGACGAGGACGCACCGGTCAGCGGGCAGATCCTCGATTTCGATGACGCCAGCAAAACCAGTTTTCAGGTGGTCGGGCCGATGCCGTCGGGCCCGCTGGGTTCGCAGGCAATCACGCGTGGCGACCAGATCGTTGTCTACAACCTGGGGCCGGGCTTTTCTCCGGCGGATGCTTATAACTGCAATTCGACCTGCAATCGCGCGACCGTCACCGCGGTCGACGACACGACCCATACCATCAGCCTGTTAAGCAATCCGTTTGCGGCCCAATCGCCGAAGTTCAAGTCGCCGGAACACCATTTCCAGGTGGTGACCACGCCGGTTACCTATGTGTGCGCCGGCGGGAGCCTGACCCGTTACTGGGGATATCCGATCCAGGCCACCCAACCGGTGAACGCTGCGTCCACACCGCTTGCCAGCTTCAACCATGCGCTGCTCGCGACCGGCGTCACCGGCTGCTCGTTTTCATCCCAGTCGCTGGCCAATACGCATACCGGTTTGATCGACCTGAGCCTGACCATGCAGGACGCGAACAATGCGGACAGCGGATCGGTAACCCTGGTGCAGCAGGTCCATGTGGATAACACGCCATGAATCGCGATTCTCCATCCATTGCCAGGAGCGGGATGCTATCGGACAGGCCGAAGCAGCGCGGCTTTACCGTGGTCTCGGCGATTTTCCTGCTGGTGGTGCTGGCAGGACTAGGGGCTGCGATGCTCAATCTTTCGACCAGCCAGCATGTCAGCTCGCAGCTCGATGTCCAGGGGGCGCGGGCCTACCAGGCGGCGCGCGCGGGGATAGAGTGGGGCATGTACCAGCAACTTCGGCTGGGATCGTGCACTGCCGGCCCGTCGTCGTTTGCGATGCCGGCCGGTACCACGCTGAGCACGTTTACCGTGAGTGTCACCTGTTCGAAGACCTCGTATGGAAGCGCATCGGCGACCAATGGCATCCAGCTGGCGACGGGGGCGAGTATCGATGTTTATCAGATCACCGCTACCGCCTGCAATAATCCCAGTGCCGGCAACTGTCCCGGTACGCCGAACGGCTCCGATTATGTGGAGCGCCAGATGCAGGTGACGTTCCGACAATGAGCCCGTTCGCAGAAATTGCGTCGCCGGCCGAAGGTGGTGATGGAGAACAGATATCCAGGTAAATAATCCGATGCAGCTACGATTCTTCAATAACTCGATTTTGCGACCGTGGTGGGCTCGCCTCGTCTTTGCGCTGCTTGCTTTGCTGCTGAGCAGTGCTGCCGGTGCGGCGAACTGCAGCACGAAAGGCAATGGCGGAGGAGAGTGGAGATCCAGCAGCACCTGGACATGTAGCGGTTCTCCCGGCTCCTCCGATACCGTGACGATCCTGAGCGGCGATACGGTTTCCATAACGCGCAGCGCCTCCGCCGGTTCGATAACGATCAACAGCGGCGGCGTGCTGGAGATCGGACAGGCGGGCAGGCGCAACAGCTATTCGCTGACGGTTACCAGCGACATGTCCGTCGCCGGCACATTCCAGGTGGCCGATACCAGTGCCGGCAACCACACGGTCGACGTCAACGGCTCGCTGAGCATCCTTTCCGGCGGCCAGTTCAGCCAGCAGGACGTTTCCGGCTGGGGTTTGACCGATGTATTCGTGCATACCGACTTCAGTAACGCGGGCACCTACGCAGTGGGTATCAACGGCCCCGACCTGATCATTGACGGCAATGCGACCAACAGCGGCAGCCTGGACGGCGGAAGCGACTCCGCCTCCAATGTCATGGTGGGGGGGGATTTCAGCAATACCTCCAGCGGCAGCATCAATACGGATGCGGCGACCCTGACCTTCGACGGAAGCAGTGCCCAGACCGTCAACATCGCCGGCAGCGCTACCTTGAACAAGCTGGCGTTCAACAATACGAGCGGCGTCACGCTGGGAACCAGCGTAACGGCCGGCCAGGTGACGCTGACGGCCGGTCCGGTCACGACCGGTTCCAATATGCTGATCGTGACCGGCAACTGCAGTACCGCCAGCGCGGGGACGCAAGCCGGGTATGTGATCGGCTACTTGCGCCTGACTTTCCCGTCGGGCTCCAGCACCTGCACCTTCAGGATAGGCAGCAGCACCGGATACGCGCCAGTCACCCTGGCCGTCACGGCCGGAAGCGGCGGCACGCTCACCGCCAGCACGACCGGAAACGAGCATCCGCAGATTGCCTCGTCGGAGATCGACGCAAACAAGGATGCGAACCGGTACTGGACGCTGGGCGCAACCGGCGACACGCTGGCGGCGAACGTCAGCAGTTACGGCCCAACCCTCAATTTCAATTCGGGGGACCTGGACAGCAGCGCGACGGCCGGAAGTTTCGGCATGGCGAAATACTCGGGCGGGACATGGACCAATATCAGCTCGGTTACCGCGGCATCTACCTCGGCAACCGCCTCCGGCATCAGCGGGCCGATCGTCATTTCCACCGACTTCGCCGTCGGCGAAGCGGCAGCGACCTGTCCTGTTCCGTCAGGCCTGCCGAGCAACATGACCTGCGTATGCGACAACTTCGGGCGCGCCAGCCTGAACCCGTCCACCATCTATGGCGGCAACTGGAGCCTGTCGACCAGCGGCGGCACTTTCGGCGTGCCCAAGATCGTCAATTCGGGCTACCTGCGCATGACGGACAACAGCACCGGCGACGCCACTGCTGCCACCATGCCGGGCGTCTTTCCGGCGGCCGGCAACCTGATACAAATCGAATTCAAGCATTATGCGTATTCGGGAGGGGGGGCCGACGGTGTCGCGCTGACTCTGTCCGATGCCAGCATCGCGCCGGTCCCGGGCGCATTCGGCGGCTCTCTCGGCTATGCGCAGAAATCGAATCCCGGTTCCGACTGCACGGTAGCCGGCGGCTGTCCCGGGTTCGCCGGCGGCTGGATCGGGGTTGCGCTGGACGAGTATGGCGGCTATTCGTCGAACACCGAGGGACGCAGTGGTGGTTCGGCACCCGGACCGACGCCGGATGCGGTAGCGATACGCGGTTCCGGTTCGGGGCAGACCGGCTATCCATATCTGGCCGGCACCGGTTCCCTTAGCCCGGGCATCGACAACCCCGGTTCCGCGACTCCGGCCAACGGCTACCTGTACCGGATCAAGGTCGACGCGCGCAACTACACCAGTACCAACAAGACGACGACGGTATCGGTCGATCGCGATACCACCGGTACCGGCAACAGCTATAGCTCGGTGATTGCACCGTTCGACGCATTCGCGGCCAACAGTTCCCAGGCCGCCGTGCCGACCAACTGGAAGCTGTCGTTTACCGGCTCCACCGGAAGCATCACCAACATTCACGAGATCGGCGGCCTCAAGATCTGCGCGCAGACGATTACTCCCCCGGCAGGTTACCGCATCCAGGTCGACAACCTCACGCCTTCGACCTGCAGCACGCCCGGCGGATCGCCCGCCTCACCGGTGGTGACGGTCACCGCGCTGGATTCCAACGGCAACGCGGTAACCACCTATGACAAGACTATCACCCTGTCGGCGACGCTGTCCGGCGGAGGCGCATCGAACGCGACCTGGAGCCTCAAGAGCGGCAGCGGCCTCTTCAGCGGCAACCAGTACACGTTTGCCAGCGCGGATCAGGGAACTGCGCAGTTTTACCTGAGCGACACCAGTACGCAGGATCTTTACATTACGGTGAGCGAGAACGGCGGCACGCTTTCGTCATCCACACCCAGCACGCAGCCAGTCCAGTTCAGCGGTGGCACCTTTCTTGTGGCTTCATCCGACTCCCTGGGGGATGGCGTGGTTGCCGGACGCGGACACGCGCTGAAAATCACCCGCACTACCTGCTCGGGAGGGACGAACAGTACCGATACCTCGTATACCGGCACCAAGTCGCTCGATGGCTGGTACATTCCTGACTCGGACCATCCGAACGGCGCAATCGCGCCGCAGATTTGTGCGCTTAATGCGAGCAACACTTGTTTGCCCTCGCCTGGCGCCTGCCAGACGATTTCCATCGCGGCGCCCAACCTAAGCTCGTCGAGCAATAATATTTCTCTTCCGTTCAGCAACGGCGTCGCCAATTTCTGCCTCGGTACCAGCGATGTCGGCAAGTACTCGGTTTTCCTGCGCGACGATTCGAACATCAATGCGGCGGTGACCGGATCGTCCAATGTATTTACCGTACGGCCGTTCGCGATTGCAGTTTCGAACGTAGCCACTTCGGCGGGCGTCAATAACCCTGCTACCAGTTCTCCGGCTCCGAGCGCAAGCTCTGCGGTTTTTACTACCGCCGGTGCCAATTTTTCCGCAAAAGTATCAGGCTACATTTGGAATAGTGCAGGAGACGGCAATGGCGATGGATGGCCCGACAGCGGCGACAACTGGTCTCAGATCACCGGAGGCGGTATCGCCTCGCATTATGCGGATACCGTAAACCTGTCGGCCGGCACTCCGTTCGCTCCCGCCACGGTGAGCGATACGCCGGCCGGTACCGGCGTCGCCGGTTCGCTCAGTGGCGGTAACGTCGCTATCACCGGAGGCAGCAATACACAGCTCACTCTCTCCTATAGTGAGGTCGGCAGCTTTTCTTTGCATGCACAGCCTTCCACCGCCTATCTCAACTCCTCGGGAACCTACAAGGCGGATCTCACGAACAGGGTTGCGATTTTCGCCAATCCTTCGCTGAGCACTCAAAGCACCTGGGTAGGGCGCTTCAAACCGGACCACTTCACTTTCAGCGGCACGTCGTCCATCGTGACGCGCAGCGATATCGGCAGCGGCGCCGGTTGCTCTCCGACCCAATCCAGCTTCAGCTACATGGACGAGCCGATGCGCTTGAACTTCTCGCTGCAGGCGGTCAATGCGGGCGGCACCGTCACGCAGAATTACAGCGGAAGCTATGCCCACTTGTCGCCGGGCGCGGCGGATTGGGTGTCTTACGGTGCCGGAAACAGCATGGGGCTGTGGATGCTCGGCGACAATTACTCCGCCGGCGGCGGCACCTGCAAAGCGGTGTTTTCGACCGGGACCACGACCAGCTTTCAGTCCTGCACCGGCACCACCCCCGCTTCGGTTACTCGCGCCGCGGGGCAGCGGGTCGCGCTTTCCGGTACGCCGACCAGCGGCGGCTGGAGCGCCGGCGTGGCCAGCTTTAGCGCGGACGTGATGCTGCAGCGGGCAGATACCGCCGATGGACCTTACGACAGTCTCAAGATCGGTATCGCGCCGCAAGACCTCGAGGGCGTCACCTTCTCCAGTTATAACCTCGATACCGACAACAATGGAACGTCGGAGCGGCAATCGCTCGGCTCGACAGCCGTGCGCTACGGGCGCCTGATAGTTCCCAGCATGTACGGCTCCGAACTGCTGCCGATGCCGATCAAGCTGCAGGCGCAGTACTGGAATGGCAGCGCCTACGTGAACAACACGGACGACAGTTGCACGCCGCTGTCGAGCTCCAATTTTGCATTGTCGAACCCGGTCGGCGGCATTACCAGTACCGGGATGGTCGCTATCCAGGGCAGCGGCAGCCTCGCTGCAGGACTAGGCACCCTCACGCTTTCCAAGCCGTCGCCCACGCTGACCAGCAAGGGCACCGTCACCCTTTCTCCGACCAGCACCTTGAGCAGCTATCTGCCCGGTTCGGGGGTGGAAGCGTTCGGCGTGTACCGAAGCGGGCGCGTCATCTACCTGCGGGAAGGGCATTACTAGCGCTCGGTCAGTTGCTCGCTGCCGCATGGTCCGCCGTGTCGCTTCCCCCTTGCCTTGACAGTGGAAAAAATCCATCAATTTCTTTCCCTTTGGCAATTTGATCGCTCGCTGGTTTCTTGTGTGGTGTGGAGCCGACTTTCCAGCGGGAATATTGATTGACAACAAGGGGTTATTCCCCTAATTTCAGGTGGTTTGCTAATTGGCCGGGGGCGCGGGCGCGTATGAGGTTGTTCAGGAAGTCGAAGCGTAATGCCGGATGGATGGGACTCAGTCTGGCATCCGATGGCTGGCGGGCCGTCCATGTCACGCGGCCTCAGAACGGGAAACCCGTGGTTGAACTGGTCGCCCATGTCCCGGCAGATGGCGCGTCGTCGGCTGCTGCTCTGGAAAAGCTGGCGAAGGAATTGCAGCTCGATCGATACGAATGCACCACGCTGCTCGCCTCCGGCGAGTACCAATTGCTGAGCGTGGAAGCGCCCAATGTGCCGCGGGACGAATTGAAGGTGGCGGTGCGCTGGAAGCTCAAGGACATGCTCGACTACCATGTCAATGATGCGACGGTCGACGTCCTCGACGTGCCGGTAGACAAGGCGGCCCCGGTGCGCAATCACATGATGTATGCGGTTGCCGCCCGCAACCAGACCATACAGCAGCGCCAGGCATTGTTCGCCGATGCGGGAATTCCGTTGCGCGTGATCGATATCCCGGAGATGGCGCAGCGCAATTTTTCCGCGCTGCTGGAAACCGAAGGGCGCGGCCTCGCATTTCTCTCGTTCGATTCCCAGGGCGGTTTGCTCACGGTCAGCTACGGCGGCGAGTTGTATCTGGCGCGGCGTATCGATCTGTCGCTGTCCCAACTTGAGTCCGCAGACGACGAACAGCGTACTGCATACTTCGATCGCATCACGCTGGAATTGCAGCGCTCGCTCGACCACTTCGATCGCCAGTACCATTTCATCAATGTGGCCTCCATTGTGCTGGCGCCGATCGGAGCGAACACCGGCACATTGAAGGATTACCTGTCCGAACACCTGTACGTGCCGGTCCAGACGCTGGAGTTGAGTGCGATCCTCGATATGACGAAGGCGCCGCAACTCGGTCAGACCGTCGAGCAGCAGCGCTATTTCCTGGCTCTCGGGATCGCATTGCGGCATGAGGAGACCGTGCTGTGAGCCAGCAGATCAACCTCTTCAACCCGATCTTCCTGAAGCAGAAGAAGCACTTTTCCGCCAAGGCGATGTTGCAGGGGTTGGCGCTGATCCTGCTCGGCGCGATCGTGGTCATGGTGTACGCGCGCGCGCAGTTGACGGGGCTCGCGAGCGAGGCGGCAGCGACCGCGGCACGGCTCAAGAGCACGCAAGCGCAGTTGGCGAAGGTGAAGGCTGAATATGTGCCGCATAGCAAAAGCAAGGAACTGGAACAGCAAATCAAAAAGATTGAAACGGAGCTGAAGGTCGAGCAACAGATTCTCAACGTGGCGCGCCAGGGAAACTTCGACAAGGACAAGGGCTATTCCGAATACTTTCGGGCACTGGCACGACAGATCGTCGATGGTCTCTGGCTGACTGGGTTCACCATTTCCGGTGCGGGTAACGGCATCGAATTGCGCGGCCGGGCGTTGCAACCCGAGTTGGTGCCGGAATACATCAATCGCTTGAAGCACGAATCGGTGATGGCCGGCAAGGCGTTTTCGGCATTGCAAATGGAAGTACCCACCATCGACGCGCCCGCCAAGGCGGATGGATCGACTGCCGTACCGGCCAAGGTTCCCGCAAGGTATGTCGAGTTCCGCTTGCAATCGGGTCAGGGGGCTATGGCGACCGGAACGCAAACTGTATCGATGGGTGTTCGGGTTCCCGGCACGTCTGCGCTTCCTGACGGGAGGGCCGGAAAATGAAGGAGCGGTGGCAGCGGATCGAGGCGAAGATCGACGCGCTCAACCTGCGCGAACGGACATTGTTGTTTGCAATCACCGCATTGATTCTGGTTACGCTGATCAATACCGTGGCGCTCGATCCCTTGTTTAGCCGTCAGAAGCAATTGTCGCAGCAGGTGAAACTGGACCAGCAACAGATCGCGGCAATGCAGGCAAGCATCCAGGCTGCGGTCCGGCCCAATGCCGACCCGGATGCGGAATACCTGGAGCGATTGAAGAATTTGCGGATGGAATCAGCCAGGTTGCGCGGAGATCTGCAAGGGCTGCAGAAAGGGCTGGTTTCTCCTGATAAAATGGCAAGCTTGCTGCAGGACATATTAACGCGCGACGGCAAGCTGCGTCTTGTTTCGTTAAAGAAACTTCCCGCTGTTCCCCTGACCGGCGATGAGGGCGCACAAGGTCAAGCAAAAGTTGCGCAGACCAATGGATCGGGAGGCACCGTTCACTCAAGCACCGATGCCGGGGACCACGGCAAGAACGATACCGTCTACCAGCATACGGTCGAAATCGTGGTGCAGGGCCGCTACTTGGATCTGATGAATTATCTGGCGCGCCTGGAAGACATGCGCTGGCAACTGTTCTGGGCGAACGCCAGCCTGAAGGTCGACAGCTATCCGGACGCGACGCTGACGCTGCGCCTGTTTACGCTGAGCCTCGACAAGACATGGCTGAACATTTGAAAAGCCGCCGGTTTCGGGCGCTGATATACGGAGTTGGCACATTGCTGGCCTGCTGTGTCACTGCTCCGGCCGCCGGCACGGAGAGCCTGAGCGACCCGACTCGGCCGCCGGATGCGGCGTACAACGTTTCGGCCCGGTCGGAAGCGCCGCCGGCGGGACCGGTTTTGCAATCGGTGCTGGTGTCGCCCAAGCGCAAGATTGCAGTGATCAGCGGGTCGCAGGTCGCGCTGGGCGGCAAGTATGGCGACTTCCGCGTGGTGAAGATCACCGAGGCCGAAGTGGTATTGCATAATGGCAAAGATACACAGATACTGAAGCTGTTTCCGCAAGTGGAGAAACATGTCGTTTCCCGCACGATCCGACCGCCGGCAGGCCAACGGCATTGAGACAAGTAAGGTAGATAGTGCGAAAAATTACATCCGTCATCGTGATTTTGTGGCTCGCAGGCTGCGCGCCGGTGCAACCGAAAAACGATACCTATGACTTGATCAACAGCGAAATGGCGAAAGCCGTTCGCACCAATGCGAAAGCAGCGCCGCCGGCGGACGTGGCGGCCGCGCTTCTGCCTCCCATCAAGATTGAAGTGCCGAAAGTCAGTAAGCCGACCGAAGAGCGCTTTTCCATTTCACTCAACAATGTGCCGGCCCCCCAGTTTTTCATGAGCCTCGTGGCGGGAACGCGTTACAGCATGCTGGTGCATCCCGATGTGAGCGGAAACATTTCGGTGAGCCTGAAAGACGTGACGCTGTTCGAGGCTCTCGATGCGGTGCGGGAGTTGTATGGCTATGACTATACGGTGGAGGGGAATCGCATTTATGTGAAGCCGCTGAGTCTGCAGACCCGTGTCTTCCACGTCAATTACCTGACTGGCAGCCGCAAGGGAACATCGGATATCCGCGTTACCTCGGGCTCGGTCAGCGATGCCGTCACGACCAACGGCAACAACAATAACAACAACCAGCAGAATCAGACCACGAATCCCACTCAGAACAACGTCGTCCGTACGCTCGACAGCAGCAAGATCAGCACTTCGTCCGATACGGATTTCTGGACCGAATTGAAAAACTCGCTCGACGCGATCGTCGGCAGCAAGGATGGGCGCAGTGTCGTTGTGAGTCCGCAGTCGGGCGTGGTCGTCGTTCGCGCGATGTGGAACGAATTGCGTAACGTGGATGCGTTTCTGAAGGCAACCCAGCTTTCGGTCGATCGGCAGGTTATCCTGGACGCGAAGATACTGGAAGTGCAACTGAATGACAGTTATCAGTCGGGGGTGAACTGGGCGGCCTTTCGAACCGGTGGTAACAGTGGATTGTCTGCCGGTATGATTTCTCAGGGAGGAGTTCTGCAGACCGGTGGCTCTTTGGCTGTGGGGGCTACCTCCATTGACTCGACTGCCGGCACTTTTTCCAATCCGCAGCTGGAATCGAGACCGGGCACTAACTTGCTAAGCCAAACAACGGGCAGCTTGTTCGGTTTTGCATTCCAGTCCAGCAATTTCGCCGCTCTCCTGTCGTTCTTGCAGACGCAAGGAACCGTTCATGTGCTGTCCAGCCCCCGCATTGCCACCCTGAACAACCAGAAGGCGGTGCTCAAGGTCGGCACCGACCAGTTTTTCGTGACCAACGTCAACACGACCAGCGGCATCACCGGAGTAAATGGAACGACTGCTCCTACCGCTTCGGTGACCGTGCAGCCATTCTTTTCCGGTGTTGCGCTCGATGTCACGCCGCAGATCGACGATAAGGGCAACATCATCCTGCATATCCATCCGTCGGTCAGCAAGGTGACCACCGGCCATACCTCGGTCAATCTGGGCAGCGCGATCGGCACGCTTGAATTGCCGCTTGCAACCAGTGATGTCTCGGAAACCGACAGCGTGGTGCGTGGACGTAATGGCCAGATTTTTGCGCTCGGTGGCCTGATGCGCCAGGCCAGCACCTATGATAATTCCGAGTTGCCGGGCGCCGGCGACCTGCCATTGATAGGTTCGCTGTTCGGCAATCGCCAGCGGGTGACCCAGAAGCGGGAACTGGTCATCCTGGTCAAGCCGACCATAGTCAGCGGAGCGTCCACTTGGTCGCAGGACATGCTCGAGAGCCAGCAGCATATCGAGGATCTGAATCCGCGCGGCTTGCTCAAGCAGTAGGCTGATCCTCCATGTACAAGTCTCATTTCGGCCTGCGCGAGCTGCCCTTCGGCATTACCCCCGATACCGGTTTTTTCTTTGCCTGTTCCAACTATCAGCAGGCGCTGAATACGCTGCTGGTCGCTGCCCGGAACGGCGAAGGATTCATCAAGATTACCGGCGAAGTCGGCATCGGCAAGACGCTGTTGTGCCGCAAGTTCATGGCCACGCTGGACAGGAATTTCGTCACTGCCTACATACCCAACCCGTTACTGGAGCCGCGCAGCCTGATGCTGGCATTGGCCGACGAGCTGGAAATCGCGCTGGACAAGGACGTGGATCAGCATCAGTTGCTGAAGTCCATCAATCACCGGCTGCTGGTGCTGGCGCGCGAAGGCAAGCGCGTGGTGTTGTGCCTGGACGAGGCGCAGGCGATGCCGATCGAGAGCCTGGAGGCGCTGCGCCTGCTTACCAATCTCGAAACCGAGAAGCGCAAGCTGCTGCAGATCGTGATGTTCGGTCAGCCGGAACTCGACAAGAAGCTGCAGCAGGAAGCAATTCGCCAGCTCAACCAGCGCATCACGTTTCATTTCCACCTGGGGCCGCTATCGCGCGACGATACCGAGTTCTACGTCGCGCATCGGCTCAGCATCGCCGGATATACCGGCAGCCGGCTGTTCGACCGCCGCGCGATCAGGGTGCTGCATGCCGCCGGCGGCGGCGTTCCGCGGCTCACCAATATCCTGGCGCACAAGGCGTTGATGCTCGCGTTCGGCGAAGGCAAGCATCAGGTCGGCGCGCGCCACGTGCAGGTCGCCGCAAACGATACCGGTGCAGCGCGCAAGCCCCGGATTGCATTGGCGTGGGTATGTGTACTGGTGCTGCTGGCGGTCGGCAGCGGCGCCGGATGGGTGTATTTCAGATGAGCCTGATCAATCAGATGTTGCAGGACCTGGACGCCCGCGGCTCCGAAGCGGGCGGTGCCGGGGCATATGGCGAGCACATCCGGGCGGTGGCGCCGGCACGTTCGGTTCATCCCGCATGGTGGCTGGCGCTGTTACTTGCGATCGCGCTGATCGCTGTGCTGGCATGGGCATGGTTGCGTCCGGCCGCGGCGCCTCCGCGAACCTTGCCGTTGCGGCTCGACACCGGGCTTGATCTGCCGCTGCCGACGCCGGCGGCACCAGTCAAACCGATCGAATCGGTAGAGCCAGTCCCTGCTGCTCCAGAAGTGCGGCAGGTAGCAGCGCAACCGACCGCGCCGCTTGCGGTTTCTTCAGTGGCCCCGGTCGGACCGGAGGCGAAGGCGGCCGCCACGGAACCTGCCGCGCTGCGTCAACTGCCGCGTGACAGGCCGCGAGAGGAGCCGCCGGAGCGGCAGGCTGCAGCCGCATCGAATCAGATGCCGGGCGACGAAACCAGGCCCTCCAAACCGGCCGCCGCGATTCCGGCATCGCCGCGGATGCCTGCCCGACCAGCACCGATGGAAATTCACAAGCAACCGACGCCGTTGACTCCCTCCCAGCAGGCTGACAACATGTACCGCGACGCGCTTCTGGCATTGCAGCAGGGTCGGACGTCGGAATCGGTGAGCGGTCTGCGGCACGCCCTTGAACTCAATCCCGGCCATATCGGCGCGCGCGAAGCCTTGATCGGCATCTATCTCGACCAGAAGAAAAACGCGGAGGCGGCGCGGCTGGCGCACGACGGATTGACTCTCGATGTGCGGCAAGCCGGATTGGCGATGGTGCTGGCGCGCCTGCAGCTCGAACAGGGAGCGCTCCATCCGGCGCTGGCGACGTTGGAAAAGAGCCTCCCGTATGCGGAAGACGATGCCGCTTACCAGGCATTTCTCGCGGCGCTGCTGCAGCGCGATCAGCGACCCAAGGAAGCGGTCGAGCATTATCTCCAGGCGTTGCGTATTGCGCCGCGCAACAGCGTCTGGTGGATGGGGCTGGGGATTTCCCTGCAAGCCGACAACCGGCGCGCGGAAGCTGTCGAGGCATTCAAGCGCGCCAAGAGCACGGGTGAATTGTCCGCCGAACTGCTCGCATTCGTCGATGACCGCCTGCAAGCGCTAAGGCAGTAACGGTTGCTGCTATCGGCTGCCCGGCGTCGCTGCCATCATACGATTTTCTTCGCGACTTCCGCCGGCAGCATTTTTTCACGCGGGCCGGCGCGAAAAGCACGCAATTTCTCCAACAGCGACAGCGGTGACTGCGCGTGCAGCAGCAGCGAGGCTTGTTGCGGCCGCAGAAATTCCTGCTGTACGACGTGCTGCAGGAATCCGATCAGGCGATCGTAAAAACCGTCGACGTTCAGCAGGCCGATCGGCTTGTCGTGCAAGCCCAGCTGTGACCAGGTAAAGACCTCGAACAGTTCTTCCAGCGTCCCGATCCCGCCCGGCATCGCAATGAATCCACCGGACAGTTCGGCCATCATTGCCTTGCGTTCGTGCATATCCCGCACCACGTGCAGCCGTGTCAAGCCGTGGTGGCCTACTTCCTTGTCGAGCAGCGCCTGCGGAATCACGCCGGTGACTTCTCCGCCCAGTCGCATCACTTCGTCGGCGATGACGCCCATCAAACCCACCTTGCCGCCACCATACACCAGCGCCAGTCCCTCCCGGACCATCGCACCCGCCAGTTCCCTTGCCTGTTCGGCATAAATGGGCGACTTGCCGAGCGAGGCGCCGCAGTAAACGCATAAAGTCTTCATCGAATGTCCGGGGCAGGGTAACGAATCCATTGGGAGGAAAGGGCGAATCGAACGGCAAGCTACGGGTGTGGTGGGCCCGACGCCGGCGCCAGTGCTATTCCAGTTTTTTCCGATATTCCTCGGCCAGTTTTGCGAACAGCAGCCGCGTTTCTCCGCGCAGGTAAGGATTGATCTGGGATAGCACCTGGTAGCAGCCGCGCGCCAGCGCCTGCGCCATGACTTCCTGCTCGGTGTACTGGCGCGGATTGCGCACGTATTCGTAAGACAGCCAGTAGGTGGCGACGACCACCATGTTGGTGGCTAGCGTGTCGATCTCCACGTCGCTGGCCTCCAGCGCCCCATCGTTTCGCAATCCTCGGCATAACTGCTGCGCGACCTTGATCTTGTGTGCCAGGATCTGCTTGAAATGCAGTTCCAGCTTCCGGTTGCGCGACAGCAGGTCGCTCAGGTCGCGGTAGAAAAAACGGTAACGCCATACCAGCTCGAACATCAGGTGCAGATAAAGCCAGACGTCTTCGATGTTGGGACTGCGATCGGCCGGCACCGCCAGCATGCGTCCGATCTCGGCTTCGAACTGTGCGAACAGCGAATTGACGATGTCATCCTTGTTGCGGAAATGGTAGTACAGGTTGCCGGGCGAGATATTCATTTCCTCGGCGATCACGGTCGTGGTGATATTCGGCTCGCCGAATTCGTTGAACAATCGCAGCGATAACTCCAGAATTCGCTCACGTGTCCGGCGCGGCGCCTTGTGTTGCATCTAGCTGTCTCCCGGTTGTTCCTTGTCTTTTCCCGTCGTTTCCGGGCGGGCGCAAACCGTCCGTGCGCCCTTTCATAGCGACTATCCGTCGCCAAGGATGAATCGTAGCATCATCCCGCCGCGATTGATCGTTTCGCGGCGTCAACGCTTTTTCATTGTTGCAGCGTACCGGCAGAAAAAACGGAATGCCGGTGCGACAAGCGCGGCGGCCGAGGTACGCCGGATCGGGCATCTGGAGATTTTCGGGCAGGTGTGAAGGAGGGGAGAGTTACTTCTGATCCAGGACGACGGTGTCGATTTCGTGGATGATTCCGTTGTCCGCCTGGATGTCGCTTAGCGTCACGCTGGCATTGTCCACGGTCACCATGCCGTTATCGGATGCCAGAGTGAGCATATCGCCTTCCAGGGTCTTCACCTTGCCGGGCTTGACGTCGGCCACCTCCAGCCTGCCGGGAATGATGTGGTGGGCGAGCATTTGAGCCAGTTTTGTCTTGTCTTTCAGCAGTGCGTCCATGGTGCCCGGCGGCAGCTTGGAAAATGCTTCGTCCGATGGCGCGAATATCGTGTAGGGGCCGGTTGATTTCAAGGTATCGGTGAATCCTGTCGCCCTGACCGCGGCCAGGAATGACTTGAGCGTGCCGGAAGTGGCAGCCGTTTCGACCAGATCCGCCGCCCGGGCTTGCGACACGGCGAGTGATAGCATGATCGCCAGCATCGGTCCGGCCGCTGCAAACAGTTTTTTCAATTGAGACTCCTTGTTTTGTGGAAAAATGGGAGCTGTCAAACGGTGGAGGAGTCTAGTGGTCCGGCGTCCTCCGATTTTCGTTTTCGCCGGCTGCTCGAAGGTAATTGCAGGGCTCAAGAAAATATTTTTGCCCGTGCTGCGAATGCTCGCCAGGGGAACCACCCAGGCTGCGCTTCGCGTCTTGCACTCGCCTCCGATCAACTTGGCGCAAACCGAAACTCGGCGGGCGTCGGACCACTGGCCAACAGCGAGCGAAACAGCCGAAGTGCTTCAATCTTTCGCGTTGTCTTGCTGGTTCGGTCTGCGGCGGGGAGGAAAAGTTCCGCGGACCGTGCTCCCCGCAATTGCTATGGAGGATTCCTATTCATGCTGATCAATTGCGTTGCCTATCGGGATGGTGCGCGCCTGTGCGACGTGCCGGTCGACGATATCAGCGAATTCCTGCATCGTCCCAATTGCTTTGTATGGGTTGCGTTGAAAGATGCGGAGCCGTCGGAGCTGCTCAAGATGCAGGCGGAATTTGGTCTGCACGAACTGGCAGTGGAGGATGCACTGCACGGCCATCAGCGGCCCAAGATCGAGGAATACGGCGATTCGCTGTTTGCGGTCCTGCATACGATAGAAATGGTGGAGGGCGAACTGCAAGTCGGCGAGCTCGATGTATTCGTCGAAGAAAGCTATGTACTTTCAGTGCGCAACCACAGCCGGCAGAGCTTTCTTGGTGTGCGAGCGCGCTGCGAGCGCGAACCCGAGCTGTTGATGCAGGGCTCGGCGTTCGTTTTCTATGCGTTGATGGATGCGGTGGTCGACCGCTATTTTCCGGTGCTCGATGCGCTGGAGAGCGAACTGGAAACCATTGAAGACCGGATATTCGTGAAGGGAGCGGCACGCATCAATATCGAACACCTGTACCAGCTCAAGCGCAAGGTGCTGCTGCTCAAGCATGCAGTGGCGCCGCTGATGGAGGCCATCGCCAAGCTGCATGGAGGCAGGGTGCCGCGCCTTTGCATCAAGACCCAAGAGTATTTTCGCGACGTGTACGATCACCTGTATCGGATCAACGCCTCGATCGATGCCATCCGCGATACCATCGCGACTGCGATCCAGGTGAACCTGTCGATGGTCGCAATCGATGAAAGCGAAGTCAACAAGCGGCTCGCCGCTTGGGCCGCGATTTTTGCGGTCGCCACTGCCTTCGTCGGCATCTGGGGCATGAACTTCCAGGAGATGCCCGAGCTGAAATGGCGCTATGGCTATCCGGCTGCCTTGATTTTCATTGCGCTGATCTGCGGCTACCTGTACCGGCGTTTCCGCAAGGCCGGATGGCTTTAGAACCTATCCCAGTAGGACACGGCCGCGCGTTGGGGGCAAAAAGGCGCGCTGGCAAGGCGCGAGGATGCAGCATAGTGATCTATGCAAAGACGAGCAACACCGCCAGCGGGGCTTTTTGCCCCCAACCCGGAGGGCCGGGCCCCGGGGGGGGCCCCAGAGGGGGTGGGGGGGGCCAGCGGGGGCGCTAACGGCGTCACCGGTGGGGGGCCGGCACCGCT
>CBIHOK010000069.1:0-18573 GCA_966211575.1 uncultured Noviherbaspirillum sp. | reverse complement strand
GGGCGCCACCCGCAGGTTGATGCGGCCGCCGGCCAGCACGGTGGGCGTGAACTTCAGCCCCACGCCGAATTCTTTTTCCTCCAGCGTGATGCGGTTGTTGTCCTGCCCCACCGGCACCATGATCTTGCCGCCGGCCAGGAAGCTGCCTTCCTGGCCGCTGACCGCCATCACGTTCGGCTCCGCCAGCATCTTCACCAGCCCTTCGCGCTTCTCGGCCTCGAACTCGACTGCATTGCCGTTGCTCTTGGCGATCCCGAACAGGCCCTTGGCGGTGCCGGTGATGAAGTTGGTCAGGATGTTGTAGCCGAGGCTGCCGCTGGTGGTGGCAAGGGTAGCGTTGGCGCCGAGCCGGTCGAGCAGGGTCTTCGAGACTTCCGCCACCTTCACTTCCAGCATCACCTGCTGCGGCGCGGCGACATTGAGCAGGTTGATCACGCGCAGTTGCGCGCCCTGCTTCTGGCCCTGCTGGCCCTGCTGGCCGCCGCTGCGCTGTGCGCCGCCGGCCGCCTGGCCGGGCGCTCCCGCTTCGCCGGGCGCGGCGGTATTCAGCGGAACGGCTGCCGCCGGCCGGTGCACGAACGCGTTTGCCAGTTCCACCGCGCGCTCGACCGCGCCGGCATCGGCCACGGTTCCGCTCAGCACCAGCGTGTCGGCGGCCGCGCTCACCTTGATGTCCTTTTCCTCCGGCATCAGCTCGCGCAGGCTGGCCTGCAGGCCGCCGGTATCCATCCCCACCACCACGTCGATCGCCGCACAGGAGCCGCTCTTGCCCTGCACGATCATGTTGGTGGTGCCGACGTCGACCGCGAGCACGTACAGGGTCTGCGGCGAGACCAGCATCGCCTGCACGACGGAGGGATTGCCCACCGTGCGGTTGGCGATCGGTTCCGGCAACCGCACCAGCGTCGACTTGCCGAGCGGGACGTTCAGCTTGCCGGGGGTGGCCGCCGCGCCCGAGCAGCGCAGGTCGCCGCTTTGCCAGCCGGCGCCCGGCCTGGTGCCGCGCAGGTGCGGCGGCGCCGCGTCCGCCGGCATCCCCTGCGCCAGCGCCAGCAGGGACAGCAGCAAGGCGCCGGGCAGGCGGCGCGGACGAATGGTGCCGTGGGTGGGTTGCATGAACATGGGGTTATCCTTGTAATCGATGCGTCGCATGCGTCATATGCCTCGCGTATGGCGTCAGTAGCATTCCTGCGCTCCCCGGATGCCGGCGATCACGCCGACGCAGGTGGTGCGCCGGGCAACGACGGCGCGGCGGACCCTGTGCGCCACCTTTTTCGGCTCGGCCACCGGCTCGTCGAGCAGCGTGCGCTTGGTGGCGCCCTCGGTCACTCCCGGCGTGGGATCGATCTGGTTGCGCAGCACCAGCGACAAGGTGCCCACGCTGCGTGCCAGGTCGAGCTTCTCGGCCTGCGCCGGACTGACTTCGAGCGTGACCGCCTTCACCACCTTCGGCTTGGTGTCGTCGCGATTGACTTCCTGCGCGACCGCCAGCACCAGGATCCGCTCCAGCACGATCTTCGAAATGGCCTGGTCGCTGTCGCCGCGCTTGCCTTCCTTCTGGGTGCTGACGATGATGTCGACGTAATTGCCGGGCAGCGCGAAGCCGGCCACGCCGATCACGTCGTTGACGCGTACCGTGATCGCGCGCTTGCCTTCGCCGATGACCGCCGACAGGCCGCCCTTGGTTCCGATCGGCGCCAGCTTCGATTCCATCAGCGGCTCGCCGCGCGCGACGCTGGTTTTCAGTACACGGCCGGCAAGCTGCTGCGGGTCGTCGAAGTAGCCGGGCGGCCGGCTGGCGACCGGCCAGTCGATCATCTGGATCATCTGCGGCGTCAGCGGCTGGCCGAGGTTGACCTCGGCGGCCGCCACCGCGATGCGGCCCAGGTTGCCGTGCGAGCGCTGCTGCAGCCAGCGTCCGGCGAAATAGACGGCGGCCATGCCCGCCGCCAGCGCGATCAGGATCATCGATAGCGTGCGCCCGGTTCTCATTCCATCCTCCTTGCGGCTTCCATGCCGGACGCGGCGAGTGCGCCCGCATGCGGCGGCGGCATACTGCCCGCCGGATTGTCGGTTGCGGAAAAACAGCTGTGCCAGGCGCGATCCAGGCTGCCCGGATCCATCACCGCCGCCTCTCCGCTGAAGCGGGCGAAATCCACCACGTGCCGCAGCAGGTCGCGCGCATAACAGGCCAGCAGCCGCCTCCCGGATTGCGGATGCAGGCACTCGACCAGGTACAGGAAGGCCGCTTCGTCGAATTCGATGCCGAGCGCATACGCGTGCTGGAGGAATACGCGGCGATAGTCGTCACGCGCCAGTTCGCCGACGTGGATCTTGTAGCCGAGCCGGCGCAGGAAGGATTCGTCCGCCAGTTCGGCCGGATCCAGGTTGGTGGAAAACACCACCGACAGGTCGAACGGCACCGCGAACTTGTAGCCGGTGTGCAGCGACAGGTAATCGCAGCCGCGGTCGAGCGGCACGATCCAGCGGTTCATCAGCTCGTGCGGCGCAACCCGTTGCCGGCCCAGGTCGTCGACGATGAAGACGCCATTGTTGGCCTTCAGGTGCGGCGGCGCATGGTAGAAGCCGGTCTGGTAGTCGTAGCGCAGCTCCAGCGCTTCCAGCGTCAGTTCGCCGCCGGTGAGCACGGCCGGCCGCATGCAGCGCAGCCAGCGCGCGTCGCGCGCTTCGTGCAGCAGCACGTCCGTCGGCGTCGTGCCCTGCTCCGGTTCGGCCAGCACGTGGTGCACCAGCGGATCGAAGAACTGGATGATCTCGTTCTCGACCGTGATCGCATACGGAATCGCGATCCAGCCCTTCATCAGGCGCGACAGCTTCTCCGCCAGGAAGCTCTTGCCGCTGCCGGCCGGCCCGTACAGGAACAGCGGGCGCGACGAATTGATCGCGGTGCCGATCTGGGTGCGCAAGCGTTCCGGCAGCACCATGCCGGCGAACGCCGCATCCAGGTCGCGGTGATCGACGCGATGGTGGCGCATCGACTGGTGCGTCACCATCGCCTGGTAAGCGTCCAGCGTGACCGGCGCCGGCCCGACATAACGCGACAGCGCGAGCGCATCGGCGGCGCGCTGCTTGCCGGCCAGCGTCAACTGGTATTCCACGTCGATGTCGGTGGCGCCGCGCCGCACCACTTCGCACAGGCGCTCGGCAACCAGGAAGCGCAGTATTTCATCGAGCACGCCGAGCGACAGCTTGAGCTTGTTGCGCAGCGCCGCCAGCGGCGTGCGCCCGAACAGGTGCAGCGCCTTCACCACCAGGTCGCCCAGCAGCAGGCGATCGAGCCCGGTGTCGGCCACCGTCTTCGGCTGCGGCGGCAGCATGGGTCCGGTGTCGACATTGCGGGCGCCGGCGAGATCGGGGCCATCCGTCAGTGCCGAGGCCAGCCCTTCCTGATTCGACATGGTGTAGTTTCCTTGCGCTATCTTGCGTCATCCATTGATCGCCGTCGTCCAGTTCCATCCGGCCAGCGTGCCGAGCGCGATCGCGACCGCATACGGGATGCGCATGCCGTCCTGCTTGCCTGCCACGACGCCGGCATGGCGGCGCTGCGCCAGCCACCAGGCGATGCATACCAGGCCGCCGGCAGCGAAAGTCGCCAGCGAAATCCTGAGCGTGGCGGCCGGTCCGGCATACGCGCCGATGGTGGCCATCAGTTTCACGTCGCCGGCTCCCATGCCCTTGAGCAGGTAGAACGGAAGGAAAACCAGCAGGCCGGTCAGCATCCCGCCCGCTCCCAGCATCAGGTCGCCTCCCGGCGCGAATGCCTGCAGCATGAACGCGGCGGCCAGCCCGCCCGCGAGCAGGCGGTTGGGCACGCGCCGGGTACGCAGGTCGGCAATGGCGGCGACGGCCACGACGCAAAACAGGAGAAGATCGGTCAACATGGCGTGTTGCGGCGACAGCCGGCGCCGCCCCGCGCAGCGCCGGCCGCAGCCTGCATCTTCAGGCGAGTGCCGTCGCAAGCTGCCCCTGGATGTAGTTGAACACTGCATCCAGCTGGGTGCCGACCGCCGTCACCGACACGATGATGGCGACCGCGATCAATGCCGCGATCAGCCCGTATTCGATCGCGGTCACACCGTCTTCTTCCTGCAGAAATTTGCGAACAAGATTCATTTGAAACTCCTTGTCTGAACGAGAGGATGAAAAATTTTTGCTGCCCGGCCCGCGCATTTCGTGATTGGCCTGGCAGTGAATCCAGCGTATTCGCGCGGCGCGAACCGGTAAATAGGACCGACGTACTAGCGGTTACCGGGGTAGGCCATTTTCGTTTGCGGAAAATCAAACGGATGTCGCGGAGGCTTTCCGCGAGCGCGGCACGAGGGGCAAATGCAGCGGGACAGGGAGCGCTCAGTGCGAGCGGCCGAGCAGCAGCCGCGCCAGTTCGGCCTTGCTGTGCACGCCCAGCTTTTCGTAGACATTCGCGAGCTGGTTGCGCACGGTATGCGGCGATACCTTGAGGCCCCGTGCGATCTCTTCGCGCTTCATGCCTTTGGCGTAGCGCTCCGCCACCGCGCGCTCGGATGGTGCGAGCGTGTCGATGACGGCGATGCGGCGGGCGGTGCAGGCGATATAACCGTATTTCTGTTCGGCGCGGATTTCGATGCGGCGGCCGCGATAGACGCCGGTGTTGAGCAGCGCCACCACCACCGGCAAGGGCAGGCTGCGCGCGCCGAGGTCGAAAGTCTCGAGTGCCAGCAGCTCGCGCATCGGTTCGTTGGCGACTTCGAACACGCCCATGTCGTTGATCAGCGCAGCCGGACGGGTCCGGCTTTCCAGCAATAGCGCATCCAGCGACCGTTCCAGGTTGAGACGGCGCGCCCGTACCACGTGCGGCCAGATATCGCGCACCAGGATGCAGTCGGATTGCTGGAAGCGGTCGGCGGCGGCGCGGTACAGCAGCAGCCAGTTGTCGCTGTCGGCGGCCGGCGGCGGGTCGCGGCACAGCAGCAGGTGGCGCGCCTGCTCGGCCGCGGGCGGCATCGGCGCCTCTCGCGGGGCCGGCAGCCGGCGTGCCAGCCGTTCGCGCAGCGCCACCATCACCGGATGATCGGATGCCAGCGCGGCGCAGTCGGGCCAGCTTTCCCCGGCTTCCGCGCTGCCGTCGTCGCGCAGCCGCAGCACCGTCGGCGCATGCGAGGTGGCGACGCCACGGTAGAGCGCACCCTCGAAGCGCAACAGGCCGCGCAGCGAGGTCAGCAACACTTGTTCGGTAAAGCGATCGGGAGCGGTTTGCTCCGCCAGATCGTACAGGTTGAGGACAGCCCTGGAAAAATTGCCCTGCATCGTTACCTGCCCCGCACGTATTGTTTTTTTTACATCTCGATCATAAGCAGAGGCATGCAGGCAATGCGGGCAGTCTCAGCAAGACTTGACTCCGCTCAAAGCCGGTGGACAATCGAAAGCGAAAGGTGCGGGAAAAAGCGCCCGAAGTTGACGCGGCGCAATACAAGCAATTTTCCTTGAAGAATTGCCTTTCAAGCAAACACTATCTTCCCGCTCCATCCCCGGTATAAACTGGCGTCTTGATTGACATATCGCAATTCATTTACCGCTGTCTATGCTAGAGGTCGCCATGACATCTGATTCCCGGACGCAGATCGCCGAGCTGCGTTTCCTGATCGCGGAAGACGACGACTTCCAGCGGCGCTGGCTGGCGGTGATGCTGACCAAGCTTGGCGCGCAGCAGGTGGTCGAAGTCGAAAACGGCCAGGCGGCGCTGGCCATCCTGCAAGACCCGGCGCAAGCGGTCGACATCGCATTCATCGATCTCAACATGCCGGATATGGACGGCATCGAATTGCTGCGCCATCTCGCCAAATCCAATAACCGGACCGCGATCGTGCTGGCCAGCGCGCTCGGTTCGGCGCTGCTGTTTTCGGTGGAAACCATGTCGAACGCGTATGGCATCAACCTGCTCGGCAGCTTCGAGAAGCCGGCCACGCCGGACGTGCTGCGGCGCCTGGTGGGCGCCTACCGACCGCCGCAGCTGCAATCGGGCAAGGCGCAGGACAGCTTGCCGGCGTTCACGCTGGAAGAAATCGCCGAAGGCATCCGGCTCGACCAGTTCGAACCCTATTTCCAGCCCAAGGTGGAACTCGCGACCGGCAAGGTGAAGGCGGTCGAGGCATTCGTGCGCTGGCATCATCCGCAACACGGAACGGTGACGCCGGCGGCGTTCATCCCGAAGCTGGAAGCGGGCGGCCTGATGGAAACGCTGACCTGGTCGGTGATCGCGAAATCGGTGGCCGCCTGCCGCGCCTGGCATGACCAGGGATTGATGCTGGGAGTGTCGATCAACCTGTCCGCGACTTCGCTGGCGCAACCCGGGCTGGCCGAGAAGATCCTCGCGCATATCGCCGAGCACGACATCGACAGCCAGTACGTGACCTTCGAGATCACCGAACTGATCGCAATGACCGATGTCCCGGTATGCCTGGAAAACCTGGCGCGGCTGCGCATGAAAGGCTTCGGGCTGTCGGTCGACGACTACGGCACCGGGCATTCCAACATGCAGCAATTGCTGAGAATCCCTTTCCTCGACCTCAAGATCGACCGCTCGTTCGTGGCCGGGGCCGCGCGCAACAAGCAGATGAGCATCGCGCTCAGTTCGTCGCTGGAGCTGGCGCGCAAGCTGCACCGCAATTCGGTCGCGGTCGGCGTCGAAACCCGCGAAGACTGGGACTTGCTGCGCGACCTCGGCTGCACCTATGCGCAAGGCTATTACATCGCCAAGCCGATGGAACGCGCGGCGATCCCGGGCTGGATCGAAGAATGGTCCCACTTTTTCTGAGGCAAGCGTGCAAGCCGATGACTTGAAATCCCTGGGCGCACTCGGCTTTTCCTTGCCGACGCCGGCCTACCTGTTCGGTGCGCTCCTGTTCGGCATCATCGGCTGGGGCGCCTATCGCTACGGCAAGAAAACCTCGGCGCCCACGATCAAATGGCTGGGCGTGGGGCTGATGCTGTATCCCTACGGCATATCGCAGACCTGGCTGTTGTACCTGGTCGGCACCGCCTTGTGCGTGTGCCTGTACGTGTTCCGCGAGTAGCCATGGCTGGCGCCGGCGCCGAAACGCGGTAAACTGGACGGCCGATCGCAACCGGCCTGCCCGATGAAATTCGCCCACCTGGTCGAGATCAACGACCCGCTCAATCCCCTGATCGATCCGCTCACGCGCGCGCAACTGTGGCGCGGCCTGGTGCTGCGCGCGCAGCATCCGCGCGAATTCATCCCCTGGCTCGACCGCTGCGAGGTGAGCGTGCAAAGCGAAGGCTCGCTGCTGCGCGAATCGCATTACGGCGAACTGGTGGTGCGCGACCACGTCAGCTTCGTGCCGCAGGAACAGGTGCTGTACCGGGTGCCGCCGCAAAAGGACATCCCGGCATCGCGCCTGACCATGACGATCGAGGAGCCGGAGCCAGGCATCCTGTTCGTGCGTTTCGAATACGACGACGGCGCCGGCGAGGAAGCCGACAGCGCGCAGGCGTTCTACAACGACTTCAGGCGCTCAGCCTACGTGGAAGCCGATGTCGACACCATCCGCGTGATCCGCCAGATGGCCGAGCGCGGCCTGCTCGACGCCGGCCCGGACTGAGCCGGGCCGGCCACGCCGGTCAATGGCGCCCGGTTACCCGTTCCGCGCCGTAGCGCACCGCGTCCTTCACGCGCTCCCAGGTGCTCTCCGGATGGTTCGCTTCCCAGTCGCTGCGCACGTCGCCTTCGACGTCTTCCCAGCGGTAGTTGCGGAAGCGGTCGTTGCTGCCGAGGTTCGCGCCGTAACGGTAGGCAGCGTCATAGTCTTCGTAGCGCTGCCCGGACTGGCCGTACACGTTGCGCCAGTGATCGCGGAAATCGGCATCGGTCGCGGTGGCGGCGGTGTCTTCCATGTCGGTGCGGGCGCGCGTCGCATCCAGCGGCTGCACGTCGACCTCGGTCTTGCGCACGGTATCCTTGACGTCTTCGGTGCGCTCGCTCACATCCTTGCCGACCACCACTTCCTCGACCACGCGCGCGCTCTTCGATACCACCGGCTCTTCCGCCGTTTCGCGCAGCTCCATCTCGCCTTCCTTGAATGCAGCGAGGTCGGCTTCGGTGGCCGGCTGGTCCACCTTGTGGCGTTCCACGTTCACGTGCTCCTCGCGCAACTGCACCGATTCCTCGACCGGCGTCTCGCTGACGCGCTGGTAAACCCGCACGCCGCCGCGCTGCACTTCGCGTTTGCCGACCTTCAACTGCTCTTCGACCACCGGGATCGCGGTACCGGCCTGGCCGGTGCCGGCGGTCGTCGAAGATGCCGATGCGGCCGGCTGTTGCACGCCGCCTGCTCCGGCCGCTCCGGTCACTCCCTGCCCCGCCACATACTCGCCGCCGGCGGCCGGGGCATTGTCGGCCATGCCGGTACGCCCGGTCCAGCCCTGGCTGCGCCAGCTCTCGGCACGCTCTTCGATATCGACCGGATCGTAGCGGTTCATGATGTCGATCGCGCGCTCGCGCAGTTCGTCGTTGCGCGCGTCGACGCTGAGCACGCAGCTGCCGCGCTGCAATGCCTCGGTATAGATGTCGTGATGATCGGGCTGGTCTTCCATGCCGAACAGAGCCCGGAAGAAATGGCCGATGCCGGATTCGCCGGCGTGCTCGTTGCGCGCCTGCGGAGTGGTGCCTTCGCCGGCGCCCGAGCTTAGCCGCGCGTCCTCGCGCGAAAACCCGCTCGCCAGCAATTCATTCAGCGCGTTGTCTGCCTGCGTATAGCTGTCGTACACGCCGATGACTGTGTTTTCCATGATCTGTATCTCCTGCAAAACATGTGGACCCGCGAGCCGTCCGGCCGTTTGCGGGGGTCGTCATCCGGAGCACAAGTCATGCCTGTTTTTCCGGCCCGTCGCCGCCTCGTTCCGGCTGTTCATCGAAGCGCTCCACCTCCACCTGTTCGCTGCGCAAGGGCACGCTGTGCTGCACCTCGCGGCTCTGCCGGCCGCGCCGGATGCGCAATTCTTCGCGCAACCGCAATTGCTTTTGCACCACCAGCACTTCCTCCAGCACCGGCACCACCAGCATATCGCCTTCCTCGCGCACGGCGGGCGGATGTTCCGGATCGACCATCTGCCCCAGCGCCACCCGTTCCACGCTCAACACATCTTCGCCGAGCGTCTGCGCGACCGTCTCGATATGCTCGGAAACCTGCTTGCGCAGGCGCACGCCGCGGCCGCTGTCGACCTGGCGCTTGCCCACTTCCAGCGTTTCCTCGTGCAGCGGCAGCGCGGCCGAAGGCTGGCGACCGGGCGCGGTATCGTCCGCTGCGAACGGCAGGCGGCAACTGCCGTCGTCCTGCAGCGCAATCAGGCTTAGCGGCACCCGCATTTGCATCCCGTTGGCGAGCCGGACGCAGGCTTGCGGAGTGGCAGTGTCGGGCTCGAGCGCAACCAGCGTCGCCGGCTGGCCGTCGGCATCGACGATGTGCGCGCCGCGCAGCCGCCCGGCATCGAGCGGCGCGGACGCCGGGAAAGAATTTGTCATCGCCCCACCCATTCATGCGGTTTCAAAAACGCAGCAGCCATGCAAGTCGCGCGCCGGGAAAGCGCGCGCCAGCAGCACCGCGCAGGCGCCGCCTTTTTACCATTTCCGCTGCAAAAATTACATCTTCCCGGAGGCCGAACTAAATCGGCAACATCGCGATCTCACGAATGGGCCGGCATTCTTGAATCCGGGGAGCATGCTGCGGCGGCATCGCGCCGGCTTCCTTGCTCCACACTGGGAGAAGCAGCGGAACCTGGCAAGCCATGCCAAAACCCGGACAGATTCCCACCCTCAATAAAGGAGATGCGCGTGACGACCATCATTGCCGGACGATTCCAGCAGCAATCCGAAGTCGAGGACAGCACCGAAGAACTGCTGCGCGCCGGATTTGCGCGCGACCGGATCGCCTCTTTCTTCCTGAATCCGCAGGGGCAACACAACCTGTATTCGATCGGCGGCGACCGCGCCAAGTCGCCTGGCGCGAAGGAAACCGACGTCGGTGCGGCGGCCGGCGCAGTGACCGGCGGCGTGGCCGGACTGGCGGCGGCGCCGGTGCTGGGGCCGGTGGGACCGGTGACCGGCGGACTGGTCGGCGCCTACGTGGGCGGCCTGATCGGCGGCGTGTCGAAGATGAAGGAACATGGCGACGCCGGCTCCCAGGCGGACGATATCGAGAACGTGGCGCCGGTGCGCCATTCCGGTATGTATGTCGCGGTGGCGGTGGAAAGCCGCGAGCAGCAGGATCTGGCGCTGCAGACCTTGCGCGCGCTGGGTGCCGCCGACATCGAACTGGCCGACGGCACGATCGCCGCGGGCGACTGGGAAGACTTCGATCCGCTGTCGGTGCCGGTGCTGGCGGACAGCCCCAGCGGACGGCGCGGCGGAGCGGCGGACCGCCATCCCTGAACGGCCCTCCCCGAGCGCAGCGGCCGGCTTCAGCCGTCGATGTGCGCGATCAGCGGCAGATGGTCGGATGCGATGCGCGCCAGCGGCGTCGCATGGACTTCCACGTGCACCAGCCGGTGGCGCGGACGGATCCAGATACGGTCCAGCGCAAACAGCGGCCGCCGCGACGGAAACGTGGCCGGCGCCGGCACCGCCTGGAAGTGCGACACCAGCCAGCGCAGCGAGCGCCCCCAGACGAACCATTCGTTGATGTCGCCCAGCAAGATCACCGGCATCTGGTCGGTATCGAATACCTGCAGCAGGCGCCTGATCTGGTCGCGCCGTTCCGCCAGCCGCAGGCCGAGGTGGGTGGCGACCACGCGCAGCATGTGGCCGTGGCAATCGACATCCGCATCCAGCGCGCCGCGCGGTTCGCGGCTGCCGAACGACAGGTCGATCGAGCGCATCGCCGAGATCGGATAGCGGGTCAGCACCGCATTGCCGTAGCGCCGCTCCGGGCGTTCGCAGGCGGCGCCCTCGGCCGCCGCATAACCGGTTTCCTGCTGCAGCATCGCCAGCACGTTCGGGGTGTCGGTGCCGCCGAGCGGGACTTCCTGCAGCGCGATGATGTCGGCGCCGGTCTCGCGCAGCACCGCCGCCACCCGTTCCGGCGCGAAGCGGCCGTCGCAGCCGACGGCACCGTGGATGTTGTAGGTGGCGATGGTCAGCGGCCAGGGATCGAGGTCCGGTGTGAGCTTGTGATGGGGAACGGCGATGGCCGGCGGTACCTCGATCATGCCGCACGATCTCCCTTGCGCTGCAGCAGGCGTTTGAGCCCGATCCCGGCGCCGATCACCAGTGCCGCCACCAGCACCAGCACCGCGATGGTGCCGGCGCTCGGCTTGCGTATCGCTTCGGCCAGATGATGCGCGAAGGTGACGGTGATCACGATGCCGGGCAACATCCCGACCAGCGTGCCGATCAGGTAATCGCGCAGCTTGATATGGGACGCGCCGGCCACCACGTTGACCACGCTGAACGGGGCCACCGGCAACAGGCGCAGCACCACCATCGCCAGGATGCCGCGCTTGGCGATGCGCTGGCTGAGCCGGTTGATGCGCGGTCCCACCAGCCGGCGCACGCTGTCGTGTCCGAGCCAGTGGCCGCAGGCATAGGTGGCGAGCGCGCTCAGCACGGTGCCGGCGATCGCATACAGCATTCCCTCCAGCGGTCCGAACACGATGCCGGTGACCGCGATCAGCAGCGTGACCGGCACCACCAGCAGGCCGGCCACCACGTAGCCGCCGATGATCGCCAGCGGCGTGAACGGCAGCGAATCGAGATGCCGCGCCAGCGCGATCAGCGCACCCAGGTTGGCCCAGTCGCGCAACGGTGTCCAGCGCCATGCCAATGCCAGCGCCACCAGCGCCAGCGCCGCCAGCGCCAGTCCGATCAGGCGCCGCGGCAACGGCCGGCTCGCCTCCTGCGGCACGAATTCGGTGACCAGCTGATCCGGTTCGATCGGCTTCTCCGGGTCGAACAGCGCCTGGTCCGGAATCAGCTCGTCGAGTTCCGGGCTGACCTGCGGATCCATCGCCCGCAGCGTGCGGCCCGGATGCTGCAGCGCGGCCACGGCTCGATGCAGGCTGCCGCTGCGCCGGATCTCCGCATCCACCTGTTCGACCCCGGTGCCGAGATGCTCGGCCAGCAAGCGGTTGCGCAGGCGCGCGATGGCGCTGCCGATGCGGGCGCGCTGCGCGCCGTGCGCCTCGATCGCGATGCTGCATTCGGTATCGAGCGCCATCGAGCGGTTGCTGAGATTGGCGGAGCCGACGCAGAACAACGTGTCGTCAACCGCGAATACCTTGCTGTGCACGTTCAGGCACTGCTGCTTCAGGCCCGGGATCTCGGGGCAATACATCCGGTAGCGTCCATGGCGGTCGGCACCTTGCAGGCGCCGGTGCACGCGCGCCCGCAGCACACCCATCGTGGCCTGCTCCAGCCAGCCGCTCTGGGTCTGCGGCGACACCACCAGCACTTCCGGGCCGTCCGGCTGGTCGAGCCGGGCGGCCAGCGCGTTGGCGATGGTGCCGGAAGTGAAATACTGGTTTTCGAAAAACAGGTGGCGGCGCGCGGCGGCAATCGCATCCAGGTGCAGCTGGCGCAGCTCGTGCACACCCTGCGCGCCTTCGAATGCCGGTTCGGTTCGCGAGATCGCGATATCGATATCGGTCAGGTCGGGCTGCAAACCGGCCGGCCACGGATCCTGGCCGCAAGGATCCTGGCCGGTATTGCACAGCGCCACCGCGGCCTGGGTGTTGGCGCGCTGCCAGCGCAACCGCGCCAGTTCGCCCAGCGCGCGCGCGGCGTCGCCGTCGACCACCGCCTGCACGTCGTGGAACGGTGCATGCGGCTTGCCGTCGCTGTCGCGCCGCAGCGGCTGGTGGCACGCATGCTCGGAGGTATCCCAGCGCGCGCGCGTCAGATCGAGGCCGCCGACGAAGGCGACGCTGTCGTCGACCACCACCACTTTCTGGTGATGCGATGCGCCGAGCGGATGGTGCGCATCCATGCGGAACGCGAGCCGGCGATGGGTGCGCCAGTCGAGCTTGTAGACCGGCAGCCACTCGCGTTCGAGCGCATACAGCATCGCGAAATCCCAGTTCAGCACATACGCGCGCAAGCCGGGATTGGCTGCCACCACCGCCTGCAGGAACTCGCCGAGCGCTTCCGGATAGCCGTCGTTGGCACCTTCCGGCACCAGCCGCATGCGGCTGTCGATGTCCCAGCTCAGGATGAAGATGCTGTGGCGCGCATTGCGGATCGCGGCGCGCACCGCGCGAAAGTAGGCATCGGCATCGACCAGCAGCGCAAAGCGGCGCGCCCGCTCGATGCGCCAGCAGTTGCGGCCGGGCTGCAGCAGGCTGCCGGATTCGCGGATGTCGAGATGCGGTTGCTGTACGGCCATGCTCTCACGGAAACAGTTGTTGTTTCCGTTCGACGCGGAGCGACCGGGTAAGTTTCTCCGGCTTCCTTGTTTCAAATCGGCAAGGCCACGCTCGGATACGCCTAGATGCGCTCAGATATCGACCGGATCGACTTCCAGCGACCATTTGGCGCGCGTGCGCAGCTGCCGCAGCGTCGCCATCCAGGATTTCAGGAATGCCTGCAGCGCCGGCCGCGACGGCGACTCGATCAGCAGTTGCGCCCGGTCCACGTTCGCGACCCGGGTTACCGTCATCGGGATCGGTTCGTGCACCGTAATGCCGGGGTGCTCGGCCAGCAGCGCCGCCTGCTGCAGGAATTCGAGCGCGATATCGAGTTCGCGCGCTTCGGCCCGCAACAGCGCTTGGTACAGGAAGGGCGGCAAGCCGGCCTGTTGCCGCTCTTGCAGCAGGCCCGACGCGAAACGCTCGTAATCGTGGCCGATCAGCGCTGCATACAGCGGATGCTGCGGATAACGGGTCTGGATCAGCACTTCGCCGGCGCTGCCGCCGTCCTTGCGGCCGGTCCGCCCGGCACGGCCGGCCACCTGCATCAGTTGCGCGAACAGCCGTTCGCTGGCGCGGTAATCGTGCGAGAACAGCGCGGTATCCGGATTCAGCACACCGACCAGCGTCAAGTTGCGGAAGTCGTGTCCCTTGGCCACCATCTGGGTGCCGATCAGGATATCCACGTCGCCCCGGTGCACGCTGTCGAACGCGGCCTGGGCGCTGCCCTTGCGGCGCGTGGAGTCGGCATCGATGCGCAGCAGCCGCGCCTGCGGAAACAGCTGCGCCAGCCCTTCCTCGACGCGCTGGGTGCCGCGTCCGAACGGCTGCAGATCGACGTTGCCGCAGGTCGGGCAGGAGCGCGGGATACGCAGTTCCAGGCTGCAGTGGTGGCAGCGCAGACGGTGTTCCGGCTTGTGCAGTACCATGAACGCGGTGCAGCGCGGGCAATTGCTGATCCAGCCGCAGGCATCGCAGGCCAGCACCGGCGCATAGCCGCGCCGGTTCAGGAACAGCAGCGACTGTTCGCCGCGCTCCAGCCGCTGCCGGACGGCACCGATCAGCGCGGTGGTCAGGCCGTCGGCCGGCTTGTCGCGCTCCATGTCGATCAGCCGCACCGCCGGCAGCACCGCGTCCGGGACTGCCCGCTGGCGCAGGTCGAGACGGCGGTAGCGGCCTGATTGCGCATGCTGCCAGGTTTCCAGCGACGGCGTGGCGGAGCCCAGCACGATCGGAATGCCGAGCTGGCGCGCACGCCATACCGCGAGGTCGCGCGCCGAATAGCGCAAGCCTTCCTGCTGCTTGTAGGAGGGATCGTGCTCTTCGTCGATGACGATCAGCTTCAGCTGAGGCAGCGATGCCAGGATCGCCAGCCGGGTGCCCAGGATGATGCGGGCATGGCCGAGATGGGCGGCCAGCCAGTGCTTCATGCGCTCGCCTTCGGCCAGCCCGCTGTGCAGGGTGGCGATGCCGAGCCCGGGGAAGCGCTGGCGGATATTGTTTTCCAGCTGCGGCGTCAGGTTGATTTCCGGCACCAGGATCAGCACCTGCCCAGCCCCTTCGCGCTGCAGCACCTGCGCGGCTGCCTGCAGGTAGACCTCGGTCTTGCCGCTGCCGGTGACGCCATACATCAGCATTGGCGCAAAACCGCTGGCGCCGGCGATGGCGTCGGCGGCGCTGCGTTGCGCCGGGTTCAACGGCGGCGCGCCATGCGCAGCCGGATCCTGGGCCGGCGCTTGCTGTCCCAGCTTTTTCAGCGCGCGATCCAGCGCCACCGTTTTCGGCACCCGCAAATTCTTCGGCAATGCCGGAATCGCGACCTCGCCCAGCGGGCGCTGGTAATAGGCGGCCGCGAATTCGCACAGCCCCAGCCATTCGGGCGACAACGGCGGCAACTGGCTGCGCACCGCGAGCGCGTCCTTGAGCCGCTCCGGCGGCACTTCGCTGCCGGCTTCCACCGCCGTGATCAGGCCGACCGCTTCGCGCCGTCCGAAAGATACCAGCACCAGATGGCCGGGCTGGGGCGCCACCTCTGTAGCGGAGGCTGGCACCCAGCGATAATCGAAGCAGGTATCGAGCGGCGTATCGAGCGCCACCCGGAGGATGCTTTGTTTCACGGAGTTAATGTGGTTCCTGAGGAAAATTGCTAAATCCGCGTTTCATAACGGCTTTTTTACCTATCCACAATTCTTGTGGATAACTTTGTGGACAAGCCCCCCTTGACAGCCGGAAAGCCTAGATTTCATGCGGGTTTCAACACATTGCCCATTCGAAAAGCAGAAAAAATTCTCTTTAAAATCAATATGTTGGAAAACGGCTTTTGCGGAAAAATAACTTTCCCAAGAAAAATGTTATTGCTTTGCACAAGCGGGAACCCGATCTTGACTGTGTGAATAAGTTGCCCCGCCGCCGTTTCGTGACCAAGCGCATCCTTTCCTTTCTGTCAAGTTTTATTGGCAAAACGCTCTCTTCATTCAGTGCCATTCTGGAAATTAAAAATGGCATAACGGCAATTCTTTTTCCTGTCAACAGAAATGCCGGCAACGGCTGCCGGCATTCGTCTCCGCTCGAACTTAATGTGCTTTTTTGAGAAGTTATCTAAATGCCCGATTCATAAGGTGTTTTTGCAGCTATCCACAAAAGCTGTGGATAACTTTGTGGAAAAAGCCCCCTTGACAGCCGCAAAGCCTCGATTTCATGCGCTTCGCAACCCGCTGCTGCAATGAAAAGCAGTTTTCAAGCCTTTATAAATCAATGACTTGCGCACGCATCCGTGCATGGCAAAAACAGCTTGAAAATATTTTCGTGTTGCTTTGCACAAGCTCCGGCTTTGTGAATAAGCCCACCCGGTGCCGCTTGGAAAACGTCTGCTTTTGATACATCAGGCAACGCGCGCACGGCGGCTGTGCTGGTGGACAGTCTCGACCAGCACGCTCACCGCCTCAGGCGGCGTATATTGGGAAATCCCGTGTCCCAGGTTGAACACGTGGCCGGCACCGAGCGCCGGCGGGCCGAACGCATCGAGCACCTTGATCGTTTCGGCGCGGATTTTCTCGGCGCTGGCGAACAATACGTTCGGATCGAGGTTGCCCTGCAGCGCCACCTTGTGGCCGACCCGGCGGCGCGCTTGGCCCAGGTTGACGGTCCAGTCGAGCCCGACCGCATCGGCGCCGATGTCGGCGATCTGTTCCAGCCATGGGCCGCCGCCCTTGGTGAACACGATTGCCGGTATCCGGGCGCCGTCATGCTCGCGCTGCAGTTGCGCGACCACGTCGCGCATGTAGCGCAGCGAATATTCCTGGTAGATGCCGTCCGCCAGTATCCCGCCCCAGGTGTCGAAGATCATCACCGCTTGCGCACCGGCCTCGATCTGCGCGTTCAGATAGGACGCCACCGCTGCCGCATTGGTGCGCAGGATGTGGTGCATCAGGTCGGGACGGTCGTACAGCATGGCCTTGACGGTGCGGAAGTCGGCCGAGCCGCCTCCTTCGACCATGTAGCAGGCCAGCGTCCACGGACTGCCGGAAAAGCCGATCAGCGGCACCCGGCCGTCCAGTTCGCGGCGGATCTGGCTGACCGCGTCGAACACGTATTGCAGCGAACCGGCTTCCGGCGGCGCCAGCGCCTGCACCGCTTTCTCGTCGCGCAGAGGATGGCTGAATTTCGGCCCTTCCCCGTCGGCGAAATACAGGCCCAGCCCCATTGCGTCCGGCACCGTCAGGATGTCGGAAAACAGGATCGCCGCATCCAGCGGATAGCGTTCGAGCGGCTGCAGCGTGATTTCGGTAGCGTAATCCGGGTTTTTCGCGAGGCCGAGGAAGGAACCGGCGCGTTTGCGGGTGGCGCAGTATTCGGGCAGATAGCGACCGGCCTGCCGCATCAGCCACAGCGGCGTGTAATCAGTCGGCTGGCGCAGCAGCGCGCGCAAAAAGGTGTCGTTCTTCAGGGGAGCAAATGTGGATGGCATGGCTTCGCTTTCGGTAAGCCGCCATTATCGCCGATGCCGGAGCACGCGGCATATGCAACACCCGATGTCGTCCATGAGCCTTCATGCGGGCGCTGCCGAAAAGTGTGTCAGGCGCGTGTCAAGCCAACGTCGCGCGGTGCGCCTGCAAGGCCTCCAGCACGAAGCCGCTGAGACGGCCGCCGGGTTGGCCGCCACCCTGCTCCTCGCGCTGATCTTCACGCTTGTTGTCCACATATTGCAGCAGTTGCCGCCGCATGCGCGGATCCCACGACTTCCGCAGGTGGGCGGCCGCATCCGCCAGCGCCTGTTGCCGGTCCGGCATGCTCTCGAAAAATGCGCCGATCTGGTTGGCCATCTTGACCAGGTGATCGATTTCCATCTTTGCTCCCGTTTTTACTTTTTCTGCTGCGTTTCCTGTGGTGCGACCTGCAAGCGCCGGCCATTCGCATACACCACATGGCTGTGCGGCCGCTGGAAGCCGACCAGCGTCACGCCGGTTTCGCACGCCAGCTCCACGGCCAGGCTGGTGGGAGCCGAAATCGCGGCAACCAGGCCGATGCCGACGGTAGCCGCCTTCTGCACCATTTCGTAACTGGCGCGACTGGTGATCAGCAGCGCGCCGCTCGCATCCAGATAGCTAGTGCAGCGGGCGCGCTCCAGCGCGCCCACCAGCTTGTCGAGCGCGTTGTGGCGCCCGACATCCTCGCGCACCAGGGCGATGCTGCCGTCCGGGTTCATCCAGGCCGCCGCATGGGTGGCGCCGCATTGCTGCTGCAGCGGCTGGCGCGCCTGCAATCCCTCCATCGCCGCATGCAGCGCCGCCGGGGCGAAGGCGGCGGCGGAGCGCACCGGCGGCGGACGCCGGATGGCCTGCTGCAGCGTCTCGGCACCGCACAGGCCGCAACCGGTGCGCCCGGCCAGGTTGCGCCGCTGCTCCTTGAGCGCGGCAAAGCGCCCGGCCGCGATCCGCATCTGCACCTGCAGGCCCTGGCCGCTGGCCGATATGTCGCAGTCCAGCAGGTCGGCCGCCGAATCGAGTATGCGTTCGGTCAGCGAAAAACCGAGCGCGAAATCTTCCAGGTCGCCCGGCGAGGCCAGCATCACCGCATGCGATATGCCGTTGTATTCGAGCGCGACCGGCACCTCGACCGCAAGCATGTCATGGCCGGCCGTCAGGCGGCCGTCGCGCCATTGCT
>CBIHOK010000068.1:0-19301 GCA_966211575.1 uncultured Noviherbaspirillum sp. | reverse complement strand
CGTTACTGCTGGCGCCGTTGCTGCCGCTGCCATCGCCGCTGCCGTTGTTGCCGTTGCCGCCACCGGTGGGGGTGGTGTCGGGCGGGAACGGATTCTTGTTGGGCGGCGCGGGCGAGCAGGTCGGGCAGTCGCCGCTGTTCGAGTTGCCGGAATTGCCGGCGTTGCCGGTGTCGGAATTGCTGCCGTCGCTGCCGCCGCCGCCTCCGGTGGACGACGAATAGGGATCGGGGTTGGTGCCCTGGCAGGTGCTCAGGTTCTGGCAGCCTTGCCACAGGCCGCCGCTGGTGCCGCCGTCGTTTTTCTGGGTATAGGCGGGCGATCCGGTGTAACGGTACACGTTATGCCCGGTCGACAGTATCAGCGTCCGATGGCCGAGCCGGTCGCCGAAGCCGTCGTCCCAGGGGATGTGGATGTCGCCGTAGCCGGGGCCGCCGGATGGGAACGGGTAGTCGGTGCTGCCGCTGATGACGACGGTGCTCCAGTCGGGCAGCTTCTGGATGACGGTGGACTTGATGCTGGTTTCGCCGAAGCGCGCCGCGTTGTCGGGTACATTGCCCACCCAGATCGTTTCATCCTTCAGCGAGCGCAGCGTGATGGTCGGCTTGTTGGGGTTCACGTATTTGTCGCTGCTGCCGGGCAGTTGCAGGTTGTTGCTGAACAGGTGGATCTGGTCGCCGAAGGTATTGAATCCGTTGATGGTCAGATTGGGCGCGGCCAGCCGCAGGTTGTACAGCGGGCCGACGTTGTAGGCGACCAGGTTGCCGGAGGTCTGCGCCGACAGACTGCGGTAGCCGAGGTCGAAGCTCCCGTCGTAGCCGATATGGATATCGCCGGTCTGCGTGTTATTGGCAGCCGATATCACGTCGCTGTCGTTCAGGATCGCGTTTTGCGGCGTGCCGAAATAGAAGGTCGCGGTCGGGTTGGTGAACTTGTTGAGCAGATCGGCGCTGTAGTTGGTGGCGTAGGTGTCGCTGTAGCCGTTTTCGTTGCTGTTGTTGATGCCGATGCTGCGGCTCAGGTCGTACGGCTGCAGCATGATGTTTGCATTGTCGGCGGTCGTGGCATCGAGCAGGATATTGAGCGAATTGGCGCGCAGCATCAGGTTGCTGCCCTTGCTGATCAGCTTGATCACGTTCAGGCCGCCGCCGGTGGTCAGGTAGAAGTCGCCGACCGGCTTGCTGGCGCTGTCGACGCTGACGGTACCGTTGTCGTTGGTGCCGCTCGCGTTGGCGGCCGGCGCACCGATGCCGAGCGCGGTCAGGTCGCCGGTGTAGGCGCTGTTGTCGATCACCATGACCTTGCCGCCGGCCGCTGCCAGCGACGAGACATTGGTGGTGAGCGTGAACTTGCCTTGCAGATCGTCGCCGAACACGCCCAGCGTGTTGGCATTGATGCGCACGCCGCTGCCGGTGGCGGCGGTGAAATCGCCGCCCATGCCGATGCTGACGGAGCCGGAGCCGGTGCTGGTGGCGGCGTTGATGTTCTGGTTGATGCTCAGGTCGCCGCCGATGGAGAGCGAGACATTGTTGTCGTTGTAGACCGCCGGCGTCGCGCGGCCGCTGCTGTCGGTGCCGGCGGCCACCACCACGGTGTTGGAGGTGGTCGTGATCCCGTTGACGCCGCCGACGCTGCCGACCGTAAGCGGGCCGCCGGTGTAGCTGAGCGAACCGTTCAGGCTGGCGGCCAGCGTGCCGATGCGGTTGTTCGCATTGTTCAGGATGAACGGAGTGACCTTGGCGCTGCTGCTGCCGCGCAGCAGCAGCGAGCCGCCGATCAGTGAACCGGCGGTCAGCGGCTTGCCGTCGGAGTCGGCCGCGTGCGCCTGGTATGCGCCGCCGGTGCCCGCAGTCAGCGAGATCGCGCCGGTGGCGGCGTTGATGCCCTGGTTCAGCGTGAGGCTGGCCGGATTGGTGCCATCGGGCGGCTTGGTGCTGTCGTATCCGGACGCATCGCCGGTGACAAGCGTCACGTTGTGGTTGCCGGTGGTGATGCCGTTGATGCCGTAGATGCTGCCGATGCTGAGCGCTCCGCTGTCGGTATAGCTGAGCGCGCCGTTGATGCTGGCCATCAAGTTGCCGACGTGGTTGCCGGACCGGTTGAGCGTAGCGGCTCCGCCCACCAGCGCGAGGTTACCTGCGCTGATCCTGCCGCCGGTCTGGGTAGTCCCGCCGGCTGCGCGCAGATAGAGAATATTGGAGCTGACGTCCTGGGCGAGATTCAGCGCGCCGTTGTTCTGGTCGAGGTAGAACCAAGTGGTTCCGCTTGCATGGCTGAGGCCGTTGACGCCGCTTACGCTGCCGATCGTCAGGTTCTTGCTGTTGCTGAACTGTAGCAGGCCGCCGCCGCTGAGGTTGGCGGCCAGCGTATTGACGTTGTTGTGGCTGTTGATCGCGCTGCTGCTGCCGACGCCGGCCAGGTCCCAATTGCCGCCGCCGGTCAGCAGCAGCGAGTTGACGCCGATCACAGTGCCGCCTTTCTGGGTGGTGCCGTTGGGCGCATCCAGCCATAGCGTGCCGTTGTATCCCTCGACCGTCGAGTTGATCGCGATGCTGTTGTTCGCCTGCAGCTTCAGCGTGGTTGCCGCGCTCCATTGCACGCCGCCGCCGGAACCGTCGTCTATCGTGATCGTGCCGCCGTTGGGCGCGCCGCTGCCCAGCGAGGTCTGCAGCGTCACGTTATTGGCATTCAGCGCGGTTTCAAGATCGCCTACCGTCATTTGCGACACGCCGCTGGGAGTCGGCGTCACGATCAGGCCCGGGTTGAGTACCCGGATATCGATAGGATCGAGCAGCAAGTTGCCGGTGTTTCCGTTCGCCGCCCGCGTGCTCACCTTGCCGCTGTAATCCAGCAGCTTGCCGGAGACTTCCACGTTGCCGCCGTTACCGCCTTGTGCGCCGCCTTGCGCGGAAATATTGCCCGCATAACCGGTGTGCTGGTCGGACCACACGACGACGTCGCCGCCGTTGCCGTTGCCCAGCGCATCGGCGCTGATCCGTGCGCCGCTCGCCACCGAAACCGTTTGCGCATTCGCGAGCGAGCCTTTGCCCTGGAAACCGCCGCCGACCTGCACCTTGCCGCCGCCGGCATCGCCCGACACGTCGAGCTGTGCCGTGCCTTGCAGCGCCACCTTATTGCCGGTGACGTCGATGGTGCCGCCGGTCTGGCCGGCGCCGTTGCCGCTCGCGTCCAGCGTGCCGCTCACCTGTACGTCGCCGTCGCCGCCGAGGTAGATCGCACCGTTGCGCTGCTCGACGCTGCGCGCCTGGACCAGCCCGGTATTGTTGACGGCCGCGGTGGCAAGCTGGCTGGCAACCGCGGCGGTCATGATGGCGTGCCCGCCGTCGGCCAGCAGTTGCCCGCTGTTCTCGACGCCGGAAAGCCGGGCCACCGTCTTTTCATTGACGGTGAAATTCACCAGGTTGTCGCCGTTGATGTCGAGCGTCATCTTGCTGCCGGATGCCAGCGCGGCAGTGCCGAGGCGTGCCTGGATCACGCCGCTGTTGGCCGCGTAGTCGCCTGCCAGCACCACGTAGCCGCCTTCGCGCGCCTTCAGGATGCCAGCGTTGATGACCTCGCGGCGGTCGCTGGAGAGCAGGTCGCGCGTGAACAGGTAGCGGCCGGCAAGAAAATCATCGTTGCCGATGTTGAGCGTGGTCGCCAGCAAACCGGCGACGTCGACGCTGGCGCCGGCGCCGAAATACACGCCTTGCGGATTGACCAGGAATACCTGGCCGTTGGCGCTCAGGCTGCCGTTGATGTTCGAGGGGTTGGCGCCAGTGACACGATTCAGGATCACCGATGACGAAGACGGCTGGTTGAAGCGGACCTGGCTGCCGCTCCCGATCGAAAAATCCTTCCAGTCGATGATCGCTTTCGGCGTCACCTGATTGATCACCTGGTGCGTGCCATCCGGCTGGTTGATGTGCGCAACTCCGCCCACCACCGTGCCGCCGCTCGGCACCTGCGCATGGCCGGGCGCCTGGTACAGCAGCGCGATACCAAGCAGGACGGAGCGGCGGATGGGTCTAGAAGCTGGCACTGAAGTTCACCCAGATCCTGGTGGTGACGCCGTCGGAAGCGCGGTACGGGCCGACCGGCCGGGCAATGTCGATCGATGCGGCGGTGCCCTTGGCCGGATAGAAGGTCGCGCCCAGGCCGACGCTGCGCAGCCGATCGCGGCTGTCGTTGTAGCCGGGCGCCTTGTAGATCGCTTCGCCGGCATCGGCATCCAGCCGGAAGCTGCCGATGCGGTTGGCCAGCGTAAACGGATGGCGGAATTCGATAGTTGCCAGATAGCCGCTGTCGCCGCGCACTTCGGAGGGACGGAAGCCGCGCACGCTGGTGGGGCCGCCGAGCGAGAATTTCTCGGTGTCGGGCAACCTTTCCTTGCTGTGCACCAGGTCGCCGCGCAGGTAAAGATCCCATTTGCCGATGAAGGGCGCGGTGTAGTTGCCGTCGACTTCCATGCGCGCGAACACCGCATCCTGCCCGGTGGTCTCGTTGTTGCTGCGGAAATTGGTCTCCAGGCCGAAACTGAGGTTGCCGATCGAGGTGTCCGGATAGATGCGGCTGACCAGGTAATTCGCCTCCAGCACGCTCAGGGCCTGGTCCGACACCGGCGTGCCGAGCGCGCTCTGCGACAGCCGGTTGCGCTTGACGCCGACGCTCAGCGCCTGATTCTCGTCGCGGCTGCGCACGAACGGATGGCTGACGGCGATTTCATCGGTGCGGATATCGCCGCGGATGCCGAGGCTGGCGAGATTGCCGCTGACGTCATAGGCGGCTTTCGAACTGCCTATCGTTAGCCGGGTACCCGTGGTGCCGAGCGGCACCGAGTAGCCGAGCTTCCAGTAGCGCACCAGGCTGTGCTGGGTACTGGAACCGCTCAGGCTCAACTGGTCGCCCCAGCCGAACGGTGAATTGATGCTGAGCGCGGCTTCCAGCCGGTTGCGCCCGGTTTCCGCGCGCCCGTAGTTGTTCAGGTTGAGACTGGCGTCGACCAGTTTTTCCTGCACCTGGATTTCGGCATCGGTGGCGCCGACTTCCGCGCCCGGCTGCATTACTGCGCGCGCTTTCAGGCCGGGCAGGTCGTTCAGCAGCAGCAGGTTGTTTTCCAGGCGGTCGGTGGTGACCAGGGTGCCGGGCTTGAACAGTTGGGTGCGGGCGGCGAGGAAATCGGTCGAATAGCGCTTGTTCCCGGTGAAGCTGACGCGGCCGAAGCGGCCTTCGACGATCTGCATGCGCACCACGCCGTTTTCCACTTTCTGTGCCGGGATATAGGCGCGCGCCAGCGTGTAGCCGTGGTCGTGATAGAACTCGGTGATGGTGTCGGCGGCGCTGTTGAGATCGTGCAGGTTCAGTTCCATGTCGGTGTAACGGTCCAGCAGGCGCTTGAGCAGCGCCTCGCGGTAGACGGTGTTGCCGGACATGTCGAACGCGTTGACCGGGAACCGGATCGCGCGCGGGTTGTGCGGCGCGGCGCCCGACTGCACCGGCATGATCACCTGTGGCGGCGTCGCCGGCAGGCGCGCACCCGGTGCGCCCAGCGTATCGCGTACGCTGCCCGGCGTCAGCGGCGCCTCGGCGCCGGACGCATGCAGCAGCAACACTGACAGCGAGAGGGCTGGCGCGACGCGCCACGCGTTCGCGAATCGGGTTTTGTCGGTCTTCGGCACTGGGTGATCGCTGTTCGTCAGGTCTCGCTCAGCGTCGCGCGGAACCGCCTGTTTGCTTCCTGGATGTCGCGCGCCATCTGCACCGCGATCATGTAATGCAAATGGCGGCCCACCGGCGACGCTTCGGTAAACAGCGCATCGAAGGCTGCGCGCGTGAGCGATGCGGTCCGTACCGGACCCTTCGCGGTACAGGTGGCCGAGGCGGGGAGATCGTCCACCAGCGACAGTATTCCGAACATCTCGCCGTCGCTCAGGTCACGCACTTCGTATTCGGGGCCATCGGCGACGTCCTGCCGGGTGATGCGCACCGCGCCCTGCAGCAGCAGGTACAGCGCTTCGCCCTGCGCGCCCTGGCGGATGAACACGTAGCCGTCTTCGTGGTCCGCCACCTGCAGGCGGGCGGCCAGCGCTTCCAGGTGGGCGGGCGCGAATTCTTCGAACGCGGGCAGGTTCTTCAGGAAATATTTGAGGTCCATGGGCGGCTTCCGGTCAGGATTGGGCGAGCGGGGCGCGCAGGCGTTGCGCCATCAGGGCGATGAAATGGTCGAGCAAGACCTTGGCGACGCTCTCGTTGTCGGCGATCAGGTTGCCGAAGGTGATGTGATGGACGCGCACCACCTTGCAGACGGAGTCGGTGATGACGGTCGCGCTGGCCAGCAGCTCGCCGCTGAGCACCGAGATCTCGCCCATCCATTCGCCCGGCTTCACGCTGCCGATGCGCCTGGACTTGCCGCCGTCTTCGATATACGCGCCGAGCGTTCCTTCCAGCACGAAATAGATGAAGTCGGCCGGCATCCGGTCGCGGATCACGGCGCGGCCGGGTGCGATTTCCTGCACCGTGGCGCCGTCCAGCAGCAACGCCAGGTTGGCCGCACCGAGTTCCTGCGCGATTTGCGGGAAGTGGGTCGCGAACAGCGCGACCGTGGAGGATTGGTCAGTCGGTTTCATGGCGTGTAGGGCCTGAGAGTGGTGGTGGAATGGGGCAGGCGATCGACCTCGGGCGCACGGTCCGACCCCAGCAGGAAGCCGCCGATCAGCAGCAGGAACAGCAGCGCCGCCAGCAGCACGGTGAGCGCCGACGCCTTTTCTGGTGGCGGGCCGTAACGGTTTTCGCGGCGCGATCCGGGAATCACCCAGAACGCGAGATTGGCGATCGGCACCATCAGCAGCAGCGCCAGCCAGCCGCCGACGTTGAAATCGTGGGCGCGGCGCACCGTGAGCTGGGCGAAGCGCAGCGGCAGGAAACCGTACAGCAGCGCCATGCCGCCCAGCGAGTACAGCAGGCGTCCCAGCGCGCCGGCCAGCGGCAGCACGACGGAGGCAACCAGCATGACGGCGAACACCGCGGCGACCGCGCCCAGGCCGCGCGCGATGTAGTCGACCCGGCCGAGCCGCCCGTCCAGCGAGAACAGGCGCGGGCGGCGCGGACGGGCCAAGGTCTCGATCGGCAGCGGCGTCATGGTCCTATCCATTTCCCCGGGTCCTTGAAAGGCGTCTCCATCCGGACCACTGCTTCCGAGGTGATCGGAATCCGGTATTCGTCGTCGATGCCGGTGCAGGGCTTTGTTGTCGCGCCGCCGCCTTCCGATGCCAGCATGTCGGCCGCGGTGTCGCCGACGGTCGGGCTGGGCGCCGGATCGATCACCAGGTTGTAGATCAGCTTGTTGAGGATGGGAACCGCCATCCGGTAGCAATAGGTCACGCGCACCTTCAGCAGGTTCGCGTCCTGGATGTTCATGTTGCCGCCGGCGATGTCGGTGGAGCGGTACATCAGGTTGTCGTTGGGGATTTCGTCGCCCGATTCGGAATCGCCTTCATATGCGCTCAATGCCTGCGGAGTCGGATTGACGATCGTGATCGTGGTCAACTTGGGATCGGTCAACTGGTCGCTGGCCAGTTTCCATGCATTCTTCAGCAAGTCCATGTTGCGCGCGCCGCCGGTGCTGCTGCTGTGCGCGAACAGCGGCATCATCCCGGAAATCAGTCCCTCGACGATGGCCGACATCGCTCCGTTGTTCAGAGCGCCCTTGCGGGTGGCGGCGAAGGTCGCGTAGTTCAGCGTCGCCTTGGTCTGATAGATGAAGCCGAACTGGATCGCGCCCAGGATCAGCAGGATCAGGATCGGGAATACGTAGATGTATTCCGCGATCGCCTGTCCCTGCTGCCGCCTTTTCGCTAACCGGTCGTGCCGCAATGTCATTGCCGCCTCACTCCTTCGGCTTGCCGGCGTTGTCAGCCGGCTTGCGTTTCAGGCCTTCCAGCGGAATCTTTTCCATCGCGCCGATGATCGCGTCCGCGCGCGCATGCAGCGGATTGCCGGGCATGGTCAGATCGTAGGCCTGGATGAATGCCGCCCATCCCTGGCGCAAACGCACCACGCCCAGGTTGTGCCAGGCGCGCGCATCGCCCGAGTTCAGCATCAGCGTCTTCTGGTATGCCTGGACCGCCTGCTCCGGGCGGTTGGTGCGCGCGTACAGGTTGCCCAGGTAAAACCAGGTATCGGCGTCGTTCGGCACTGCGCGCGTCAGTCCCAGCAGCAGCTTTTCGGCGCGCTCGTTTTCATTGCCTTCGTAAGCCGCCTGCGCTTCGCGCCGCGTCTCGTACAGATTGCCGGTGGTGCCGGGCAGCATCGCGCAGCCGCCCAGCCAGAGTGCCGGCAGCAGCGTCAACATCGGCAGCAGCCGCTGCGCCATTCGCTTCATCGTCCGTCCTCGCGCCATTCCAGCGTGTCGCCCGCTTTCACGCCGAGCCGCGCCAGCGTGCCGGGCGCGAGTTCCAGCGTATCCGTGGCGAACAGGCTGCCTGCCATCCGGGCCGGCTTCAGCGCCGCCACCGTCTTGCGCACGCGTCCGTGGCGGTCGAGAAAGGCGAGGTCCAGCGGGTAGCCCATGCCGAAGGTATGCACCAGGCGGCAGGAGGGGATCAGCATGCCTTCGTCTTGCTGCAGTCGCGGGCGCCCGAGCAGGCCGCGCATGCCTTCCCAGGTCGTGACCGTACGCCATACGCGCGCCAGCACCGGCTTTCCGTCGTGGTAGATCGTGCCCGGTTTCACAGCATGCCTTCCTGCATGAACTTGACCACGATCGGGAAGGCCAGCACGATGAAGGTGACCGGGAAGATGAAGGCGATCAGCGGCAGGATCAGCTTCACCGGGGCCTCCATGGCCAGCTTCTCGGCGCGCTGGAAGCGCTCGATGCGGCGCTGCTGCGACTGCACCCGCAGCGCGGCGCCGACGCTGGCGCCCATCTTCTCGGCCTGGATCACGGTGCCGACGAAGCTGGTGATCGCCTTCATGTTGAGGCGGCTTTCCATCCGCCGCAGCGCGTCGGCGCGCGGCACGCCGGCGCGCAGATCGCGCGTGACCATCTGGAACTCGTTGCGCAGCGCGCCGGCCGGTCCCTTGTCCATCGCCTGCTTGATGGCGCCGGTCAGGTTGAGTCCGGCTTCCACTGCCAGCGTGATGAAGTCGAGGTAGACCGGCAGCGCCTTCAGGATTTCCTTTTCGCGGCGCTTGCGCACGTCTCCCAGCCAGATCTGCGGATAGACGTTGCCGAGCAGAGTCAGGCCCACCAGCAGCATCGGTGAAAATTTATCGAGCGCCCGCATGCAGAATGCGGTCAGCAGGAACGCGACGACGGTGGAAAACAGCCGCACCGCGTAGTACTGCTCGGCGGTGAGCATGTAGCCGACGCCGGTTTCCTGCAGCCGCTTGTGCGCCTTTTCCAGCCAGCCGGCCGGCAATCGCGAGCAGAAATGGTATTCGAAGAAGGTGATGACCGGCCACGACAGCCGCAGCATCGGCGGCAGCGGGTCCATGTATTCGCGCTCTTCCTTCGGCACCTGCGCCTTCAGTGTCGACAGGCTGTAGGCGATCAGCAGCACCGATACCCCGGTGCCGATGCCGATCAGGAGAGCGATCAGGGAAGTGGAGGGCATCATGTCAGACGTCGATCGTGGTGATTTTGCGGATGAACAGGTAGCCGATGGTGATCATGATCATGATCACCGCCAGCGTCGCCCAGCCGAACAGCGTGGTGAACATCGTGCCCATCGCCTTCGGCTCGATCCAGTTGAGCGCCGCCATCATCAGCAGCGGCAGGCAGGACATGATCAGTCCCTGCATCTTGCCCTGCGCGGTCAGACTGCGGATCTTGCCTTCCATGGTGGCCTTTTCGCGCAGCGTGTTCGCCAGCGATTCCAGGATCTCGGCCAGGTTGCCGCCGACCTCGCGCGAGATGCGCAGGCCCGACACCACCAGCGAAAAGTCCTGCAGCGGATTGCGCTTTTCCATGTTCACCAGCGCGGTGTCGAAGTCCATGCCGAGGCGCTGTTCGCGCAGCATCAGCTCGAATTCCTGGGACAGCGGCGGCTTCTGCTCCTTGATCATCGATTCCATCGCGACGTTCAGGCTGGCGCCGGCCCGCATCGCGCCCGAGATCATCATCAGCGCATCCGGCAGCTGTTCCTCGAAACGCTTGAGGCGGCGCGCGGCCAGCGTCTTGATGTAGTACTTCGGCAGCACCAGCGTGGCGACCGCCGCGAACGTGACGAATACCGGGTTCTGCGTAAACAGCCAGACCAGCGTCGGCAGCACCACCAGCGCCGCGACGTTGTAGTAGAACAGCCGGGTCGGATCGAGGAAGATGAACATGTCGGCCAGCGTGGTGCGGGTCGAGGCCTCCAGTTCCGATTTTTGCCGCGCCAGCAGCGCGCGCACGCCCTGCAGCGCGATCCAGATCGTCATGAAGGCGGCGACCAGCGCCACCGCCAGTATCAGTCCCAGGGTATTCACAGTCGCTTGTCCTGTGCGGCAAACATGTTGAAGTCGATTTCCAGCCCGCGCCCGGCCAGCTCTTCGTAAAACTCGGGAATCTGGCCGGTGGCGACGTGCTGGCCGCGTACCTTGCCGTCCGGGCCGAAGCCTTCGCGCTTGTACAGGAAGATGTCCTGCAGCTGGATCACGTCGCCTTCCATTCCGGTGACTTCGGTGATGTGCGTGATCTTGCGCGAACCGCAGGCGAAGCGGTTCTGCTGCACGATGAAGCGCACCGCGGACGCGATCTGTTCGCGGATCGCGCGCACCGGCAGGTCCATGCCGGCCATCATCACCATCACTTCGATACGGGCCAGGCAGTCGCGCGGCGTGTTCGCGTGGGCGGTGGTGAGCGAACCGTCGTGGCCGGTGTTCATCGCGGTCAGCATGTCGAGCGCTTCGCCGCCACGGCATTCGCCCACTACGATGCGGTCGGGGCGCATCCGCAGGCAGTTCTTGACCAGATCGCGGATGCTGACCAGGCCCTTGCCTTCGGCATTGGCCGGGCGCGACTCCAGGCCCACCAGGTTGGGCTGGCCGAGCTGCAGCTCGGCCGCGTCCTCGACCGTGACGATGCGTTCGTCCTGCGGGATGTAGCTCGACATCACGTTCAGCAGCGTGGTCTTGCCGGAGCCGGTGCCGCCGGAAATGATGATGTTCGCCTTCTGCTCGACCACCGTCTTCAGGAATTCCAGCATCACCGGCGTCATCGAGCCGAAACGGATCAGGTCTTCGCCGACCAGTTTCTTCTTCGAGAATTTCCGGATCGTGATGTTGGCGCCCTTCAGCGCCAGCGGCGGGATCACCGCGTTCACGCGCGAGCCGTCCTTCAGGCGCGCATCGACCATCGGCGAGCTTTCGTCGATGCGGCGGCCGATCGGCGTGACGATGCGTTCGATCGCGCTCACCACCGACTGGTTGCTGGTGAACGTGATGTCGGACTTGCGCAGCTGGCCGTTGCGCTCGATGAAGATTTCATCGTAACTGTTGACCATGATTTCCGACACCGACTCGTCGGCGATCAGGTCTTCCAGCGGGCCCAGGCCGACCACTTCGTCGAGCACCCGCTTGACCAGCAGCGCGCGGTCCATGTGCGCCGGAATGGTCTTGTCGGCGGCGACGATTTCCTCCAGCATCGCGCGCGTGTTTTCGCGCAGCTCTTCCTCGCTCTGGCGATTGACGTCGACCCGGCGCAAGTCCATCTGCTTGATCAGTTGCGCATGCAGGTGCTTGAGCGCCGCGATCATTTCAGCCTTTTCCGAAGCGCCCAGTTCGGGAGCCGGTTCGGCTGCGCGCGGAGCAGGGGCGGGCGCCGCGCCGGCTGTCGGCGCTGCCGGCGCCTGTTCCGATTCGTCGTCGATATCCAGCACCGCCAGCTTGTAGTCGCAGATATGGATTTCGTCGGTCTTCTTCAGCGGGCCGTGCAGGCCGGAAATCTTCTGTCCGTTGACCCGGGTGCCGGACGAGGCGCCGTGGTCTTCGACGAACACGCCGTCCTTGCGCCGGTGTACGGTCGCGTGCTTGCGGCCCACCGTCCATCCCTGCAGGATGATCCGGTTGTCGTCGCTCTTGCCGATGGTGCAACTGTCGATCGTGCACTCTTCCTCTGTGCGCTGGCCCTTGGGCGTGATGACGGCGATATGCAGCATGCTCAATCCTTAGTCGATGATGTCCTTGTTGCTCAGCTTGTGTTCGAAGCGCTCGCGGATGTCCATCCCCTTTTCGACGCGCTCGCGGTTGATGGTGGAGGCCGGGTCGATGATGGTGGGCGTGACCAGGATCACCAGGTCGGTGCGGCCCGACTTGAAGTTGTCGGAACGGAACAGGCGGCCCAGCACCGGGATGCTGCTCAGGCCCGGCACCTTGACCGCGTCGTTCGACATGTCGGTGTTGACCAGGCCCGACATCACGATGGTCTGGCCGTTCTTCACGTTGACCTCGGTCTCCGACTGGCGCGTCAGGAAGCCGGGAATGCCCTGCACCGATACCGACGGGTCGATGCTGCTGATCTCGGTCTTGATCGAGGCGGCGATATTGCCGTGGTCGTCGGCCACCGGCTTGATCGACAGCCGCACGCCGTAGTCCTTGAAGTCGACCGAGCCGGCGCCGAGCGCGGAGGTCGAGGGCAGCGGAATCTGGCCTCCGGCCAGGAACTTGGCTTCGCCGCCGCTGCGCGCGCTCAGTTCCGGTTCGGCCAGCGTGTAGGCGTCGCCGTTGTCCTTCGCGATATTGAGCGTGGTGTTGATCAGCGTGGAGATCCCGAGGTAGGTCAGCAAGCCGTTGTTCGGAACCGGCAGGATGCCTTTCATTGCCCCCTGGGTCTGCGGCTTGTCGGAGCCGAAGTTGCCGGAGAAGCCTAGCATCGGGCCGGCCACCGAACCGGGCCACTGCAGGCCCATGTTTTCCAGGACCGATTTCTTCATCTCGATGATCTGCACCTTCATGTAGACCATCTTCTTCATCGACACTTCTTCCTCGCGCACCAGGCTGGCGACCTGCGGATACATCTTGGCGGCGGCCGCGATGCGCGCCAGGTTTTCCTTGCTGGCGGTGCCGCTGATCACGACGTTGGAGCCGACCGGCGTGATCTGGATGCCAGGGATGTCGCCCAGCACCGCGCTGACGCCGCGGTAGGCTTCACCGGCGTCGCGCGGGCTGATGCGCACCGTGTATTCGGCACGGTCGCCGTGGCCGGACCAGATCACCAGCGAGGAATCGCCGGCCGCTTCGGCGATCAGCAGCAACTCCTTGTTGCCGACCACCGAGGTGCTGAACAGCTTGCCGTTGCCGACGGCGATGCGCTGGATATTGGACACCGGCAGCGACTTGACTTCGCCGACGTACATGCGGATTTCCTGGCCGGTGGAGTCCGGCCTGACCTGCGCGTACAGCGCTTGGGAAGAGGCCAGCAGGCACCAGAAGCAGATTGCGAGGAGGCGTGTAAGCATTGTTGTTCTCTATCTCACTTGGCGGACTTGGCAGTCGCGGACTTGTTGCCGAGACTGAGCTTGAGGAGGTCGTTCAACGTCACCGGCGCGGCATTGGCGGCGCCGGCAGCCGCGGCCTGCTGGCCGGCCGGGGAAGCGGCCGCGGCTTGCGTGGCGCTGAGGCCGGCCGGTGTCAGTGTCATGCCGTCAGGCAGCGGCACGTTCACCGTGGGCGTGGTCGCATCGTTGCCGTTATGCTTGCCGCCGATGATGTATTCGATATAGCTGGTATCGCGGCGCTCATGGGGACGCGCGCGCGTGGCGCGGCGGGCGCGTTCGCTGATGTCGTCGAGCAGGTTGTGCGCGGTGACCGCGTCGAAATCCACTTCCTGCTTGTCCTTTTCGTTGCGCAGCACCGCGCGGATCTTGCCCAGTTCGGTCGCCAGCGCCAGCCGCGCCGCCTGGGTCGGCGTCACTTCCAGCGTCAGGTTGCTGTAGCTGATGCGGCGCTTCTCCGGCGACACCTGGCTGGCCGGATCGTCGTGCGTGATCTTCTGGCCGGTGGCGAGCACCTTGATGCGATCGAGGAAGGGCACCACGGTCTGGCTGTCGGCACTGCCTTCGGCGCCGCCGCCGTTCTGCAATACCAGCAGCAAGTCGACCACGTTGCCGGGCTCGACCATGTGCGAAACCGAATTGATTTCGTCGACGTTGATGGTCATCGCGCGGGTGCCGGTCTTGAGCGTGCCGGAGAAATCGGCGAACACTTCCTGCACATCGGCGCGCCGCAGCGGCTTGCCCTTTTCGACCGCGCGCAGCAGCGCCTGGCCCTTGTAGGTATCGAACTGGTCGACCGTGATGGTGTCGTCATAGACGAAGTCGGCCGGCACCTTGCGCGCGGCGACCACGTTCTCGCTCAGGATGGCACCCGGCTGCAGCGGCCGGATCGGCACCACCACCGCAACCGTCGCCCCCTTGTCCTGGCGCGCGCGCGCAGTGAGCTCGTCTTCTATGCTCTGCTCCTTGAAACGCAGGTATTGCAGGGTCAGCCATGCGGTCAGCAAGCTCAACACGATGGCCACGATCAGCATCAACCAGGTTTTGTTGATCTTTATGTTTGGGCGTTGGATTTTCAAGTTGAATGACCCTGCAAAAAGTGAAAATAAACTGCGGACCCGCCTTCGCTCCGTCTCCTCCGGCACGGTCCTCTTCAATCAAACGATACGTCCACCGGCCATTGCGGATTGCTCAGGTCCACGCATTTGTCGAGCGTGGCAGTGGCGCTCGAACCGCCGGCGCTGACGCTCTTCGATACGTAGCAATCCGGCATCGACGAAATCGACATCGCGAACGAGTAATCGGTGTAGTAATCCCGTATCGCGGTCGCCAGTTTCTGTATCGGCGGATCGTTGCCGGTCACCAGCACGATCACCCCCACCATCAGCACTACCAGGTACTCGATCAGCGACTGGCCGCCGCTGCGCCTTCTTCGGCTTCGGCTTGCGCCCTGCATTCCTCGGCGCGTCATGGTTTGTCCACCATGTTCGCCAGCACCGTGGTCTTGCCGCCGCTATGCGTGATTACCAGGCTGGTTTCGGCCAGGCCGCGCTTCATCACCAGGGTGATGCCGGGGCCCTTGGCCGTCGTCATCCGGTAACCACTGACCGCCCGCCAGCCCTGGTCGGCCAGCGCCTGGCGATAGAAGTCGGCGTTCGAATCGGCCGAAAACCCGTTCATCAGCAGCAGCGTGCGCGCGTTCTTGCCGCCGTCGCGATGCTCGATGTCGTTGAGCACGGTGCTGCCCGACATCATCGGCAAATCGTGGCCGGGCGAAACGACGCGCGGGCCATCGGGCGCCTGCGTCGCGCTCAGCAGCCCGGTCGAGCCGCTCCTGCCGGCCGCCTGCACCTGGACCGTGAAAAAGCACTTGCCGCGCGCCACCGCGATGGTCTGCCACGGCTCGACCTTGTACTCGATTGCGGCCGGACCACTTGCTCCAGCGCTCCAGGCGCGCCGGTAGAACGCGAGAATCTGTTCCGGCGACAGCGCGCTGTCGAACTGCTTGATGCTCATCGGCACGCCGTTGTAAACCATGTAGGGCGCCACCCACTGCAGCCTGGCATCCGGCTCCGGGAAACGCGGGCAGTCGATGCTGTCGGCGGCCCAGCCGGCGCGCGCCGCGAGTGCGCAGCACAGCATCCCGGCGAGGTGCCGGATGTGTTTGCTGCGGAGCAGGGCGGTAGCAGGTGTCATCGCTTATTTGAGTCGGTCGGCCGGTACGTTTTCGGGTTCGATCTTGCCCAGTTCCAGCTTCGATGCTTCCGGCAGGAAGACCGATATCGCGGTCTGGATGTAATTCATCACCGGCACGCCGCCGATGGTGGCGGTGAAGATCGAGAACGGAACCAGGCCCTTGGTCTGCTGCTTGACGCTGGTCTTGCTGCTGTCGTCCGGGCCGTCCGCGCTCCAGCCGTTGGCCAGCAGCACGTTGGTTTCGCTGAAACTGGAAGTCGACGACTTGGTGAGGAAGTTGTCGTAGTCGATGTCGCGTACCTTCATCGTCACGGTGGCCGCGTATTCGCCGTTCATCTCGAGCGTGAACGGTCCCAGGGTCGATGCGAAATTGGCGATCGGGTCGAGAATCACGTTGAGCGTGCCCGGTGCCCGGTTGTTGGCGACCGCGTTCTGGATATCGCTGTAATCGACCAGCATCTTCTGCCCGCTGCGGTCCTGCCACAGCGCGCGCGAGCCGCCCTGAAAGCTGCCCGCGCTGCGGTCGTTGCTGCTGAAATGGTCGCCTGCGCCGGTTTCGGAAAGCTGGCGCACGCCGACCTCGCGCCGGATCTGGTCGTCGGTTTTCTCGTTCGCCTGCCAGCGCCGGCTCACACCAAACCAGCCCAGGCTAGAGGCGGCGTCGCCGCCGTACCAGACGGTGCGTTCCCAGGCCGCGTAGCGTGCGGTCTGCACTGCCGCGGCGCGCATGTCCAGGTATTTGCCGAGGATGGGAATGGCCAGGAACAGCGGAATCAATACCAGGCCGGCCGCGATCAGCAGCTCGATCATCGCTTGTCCCCGGATGCTGGCGTGGCTGGTTACCATAGGTGATAGGAGAGCGAAGCGTATTGTTCGAGGAAGCTGTTCGGCGCCAGCCGCGCCTGCCAGTACGGGCTGTACAGGCTGCCGAGTTCGGTCTTGCCATCGCCGCGCGCCCACAGCTTGGACGGCCGCGAGAAATAGATTTCGGCCTTGGTCAGGCTGCGCATGTAGCCGCTCTGGGTGCCGTTGGTGAGCGTGAACTGGCCGCCCGAGATGTTGTTGCTGCTCGGGATATTGTTCGCTGCCTTTTCGATTTCGAGCACCAGCGGCGGACCTTCCAGGTTGTCCTTGTCGGTTTTCTTCACGTCGAAATAGCTGCGCAATCCGGCGCGCGAATCGAGCGTGGCGCCGGCGCCCTTGCCGCGCTGCATGGCGGCCGCCAGCGCGGTATCCGCCCGTTCGTAGACGCCGCCGTAGGCGTCGCCGGCCTCGGTGCCGAAATTGTTGTCCGGGTTCAGGTTGCTGCTGGTTCCGGCCTGCGCCGCGCCCCAGCCCATCGGAATCAGCGGGACCGGGATCGGAATCGGGATCGGGATGCCGAGAATGCTGATCCAGAAGATCGCGTAGCCGGAAAACCCGGTGGCGTCCATCGCGCTCCAGGTTTTCTTCGTGTTGTTGACGTTCTTCAGTTCGGTGCCGCCGCGGTGCCACAGGTACATCAGGAACGCACCGTTCTGATAGGGAATGAAGCGGGTGGGGTCGACCACGAACGGGGTCAGGTACATCATTTCCGGGAAGTTCCTGGCGGGACCGCCGTTTTTGGTGCTGCGGTCGCGCGAGAATTCGTCGAGCGAATCGACGGTGACCTGCGCCATCCGGTCGCCCTTGGGGCCATCGAGGTTGGCCGCATTCGGGTTTTTCTTGTTGGTAAACAGGAACCATTGCGCGAGGTGTGCGATTGCGGCGATGGTGCCGGGCGTGCTGAGATCGGCGTTGCTGTCGTTGAGCTTGATGACGTTGTATGCGTCGTTGAAGGTCAGCAGGTCCTTGACCGCGCCGAGCGAGGATTCGTCGACGCCGGCCAGCTTGTCCAGCACCTTGGCCGGGGACAGGCCTATCGTCTGTGCCACCGTCAGCGCCGTGCCGTAGTGGTACACGGTCTGGGCCACGCTCAGCACGTCGATCAGGCCGTCGAGCAGCTTGGTGGTGATCGGGCCGATCGTGTCGAAGGTCGACTTGAATGCCTTCGACACCGATTTCGATGCGTTCCACGGCACGTCCCAGAAAATCTTCGCGAGCGGGCCGCCGAGCGAAGTCAGTACCTTCGGCACCCAGGAAAACGGGCCGCTGTAGGTGGCCGCATAGTTGCGCGACCACGAAGTCAGGCCGACCACCTGCGCCACGGCGACCTGATTGGCGATGATTGCGCGGTTGGTATAGGCGGAGAAGTTGTAATCGCGCGCTTCGGCCAGTACCGCGCTGTAGGCGGCCGCGTCCGCGGTGTTCTGCAGCCGCATCTTGTTGACCGACTGCTGCCCCATCGTATACATCGACACCATCACCAGGATGATGATCGAGACCGTGATGAGGGAGAAAACCAGCGCCTGGCCGCGCTGGCGCGCCGACATCAAAGAGAAAACGGCGACAGACCGCGAATTCGCAGGCGAACGGGCGGTCCCTGATATGTCAGCCCCGTGCACAGCAGGGAGTAGTCTGCTTTGCACCGAGGCTTCCTCGTCTTACTTGGCGGCGTTGCTGGCGTCGTAGTTCGCCATGCCCTTGCCTTCGGCTGCCTTGGTGGCGGCATTGCCAGCGGCGGTGGCGGCGGTTGCCTTGCCGGTGGCGGCACCGGTGCCCGCGACTTCGCCCGCGAGGCCCGCTACCTGACCGCGGATAGTCTGACCGAACATGCTGTAGACGCCGATGGCGGCGACAGCGATCAGGGCAACGATGATGATGTATTCGGTCATGCCCTGGCCGGTCTGGCGACCGAGGGATTTCCGGGTCAGGGCTTTGATGCGGGTCGCGGTTTGCATGATGCGGTCCTTTCCAAGTCGATGATTGATTGCCTGCTGGGGTGTGCTGCGACGAACGTGGGATTTCTCATAAATGTCTGCGGTAGAACAATATCATATGCTATCTTTCGTGTAGGAAAATTGTTGCGAAATGTAAGCGGTTTTCTGAGCGTAGAAGCAACAGATTCTTTCGGGAGTTTGTTGGGCTTTCTTGTTTGCCGGTTTGTTGCGGAGCAGCATCGCCGGAATGATGAGTCCATTACAGAGGGAACGTGACATGAACCGGTTTTTTCGCGGAACTTTGCTTGTGACGTTGCTGGTAGTCGCGTTGCCCGCGCTGGCCGACTATCAGGCGGGCAGGGCAGCCTACTTGCGCGGCGATTACGCGACCGCGCTGAAGGAATTCTCGGCCGCCGCCGCGCACGATCAGACGAACGCGGAAAACGACCTGGGGGTGATGTACGAGCGCGGACTGGGCGTCGCGGTCGACTATGCGCGGGCGATGAGCTGGTATCGCAAGGCCGCGGACAAGGGATTCGCGCCGGCCCAGACCTCGGTCGGTTACCTGTATGCGCAGGGGTTGGGCGTGCCCACCGACTATGGCCAGGCGATGAACTGGTATCGCAAGGCGGCTGCGCAGAATTTCGCGCAGGCGCAGAACAATATCGGCGCAATGTATGAGGGCGGGCGCGGGGTGCCGCGTGATCCCGTCCAGGCTGCGGACTGGTATCGCAAGGCGGCCGACCAGGCAATGCGTACCGCGCAGTGAAAACTGAGCTGATTGTTTTCGGGACCCAAGGGCGTCGAGCGCGAGGACAGGGCGGAGGTGGAAGTG
>CBIHOK010000067.1:0-19302 GCA_966211575.1 uncultured Noviherbaspirillum sp. | reverse complement strand
CGGCCAGGTTGCGCACGCCGAGCTTGGACATCAGCTTGTAGCGCCGCTCCATCTCGGCCACCGCCCAGTTCAGCGCGTGGCCGGCCTGGCGCATGTCGGTGACGACCGGCGCCAGCAGGTGCGGAATGCCTTCATACACCGACATTTCCAGCATCTTCGGATCGATCAGGATCATGCGCACGTTGTTCGGATCGGACTTGTACAGTAGCGACAGGATGGTCGCGTTGATGCCGACCGACTTGCCGGAACCCGTGGTGCCGGCCACCAGCAGGTGCGGCATCTTGGCCAGGTCGGCGATCACCGGATGGCCGGCGATGTCCTTGCCGAGCGCGACCGTCAGCGACGAATGGCTGTCATTGTAGACCTTGGAACCGAGGATCTCGGTCAGGCGCACGATCTGCCGCTTCGGATTCGGCAGCTCCAGGCCCATGTAGTTCTTGCCGGGGATGGTCTCGACCACGCGGATCGAGGTCAGCGACAGCGAGCGCGCAAGGTCGCGCGCCAGGTTCACGATCTGGCTGCCCTTGACGCCGGTGGCCGGCTCGATTTCATAACGGGTGATCACCGGCCCCGGATAGGCGGCCACCACCTTCACCTCGACACCGAAATCGGACAGCTTCTTCTCGATCAGGCGGCTGGTGAATTCCAGCGTCTCGACGCTGACCGTTTCCTGCGCCGGCGGCGGCTCGTCCAGCAGCGACAGCGGCGGCAGGTTGGTGTCGGGCAGGTCGGCGAACAGCGATACCTGTTTTTCCTTTTCGATGCGCTCCGATTTCGGCACCGCGACGATCTGGGGTTCGATCCGGATCGGCGGCGCCTCGACGATCTTCGCGCGCTCCTGCACCACCGTCACTTCGCGCTTGACCGCCGCCACCTGCCCCAGCTTGCGATCTTCGCGCGCCGCGTACAGGTTGCGCAGTGCGCCGATGCCGTCTTCGAGCGCGCCGCCGATGCGCTCGGCCAGCGCCAGCCACGACACATGGAAAAACAGGCTGAAGCCGATGCCGAACAACAGCAGCAGGAACAGCGTGCCGCCGGTGAAGCCGAACGCATTCTGCACCGCGTCGCCGAGCACTTGCCCCAGCACGCCGCCCGGCGCGCGCGGCAGCTGCGCTTTCAGCGTATACATCCGCAGGTATTCGAGCGCGACGCTGCCCAGCATCAGCAGCACGAAACCGATCCCGCGTATCCAGATTTCGTGGTGATGTACCGGTTCCGTTTCCTTCCGCAGCAGGAAGCGCTGCGACAGCCGCCGATAACCGAGCCACACCGAACGCAGCAGGCACACGCAGATCCACCATGCCGAGAAACCGAAAACGAACAGCATCAGGTCGGCCAGCCAGGCACCGATGTGGCCGCCCCAGTTGCGCAGCTGCGGCGTGGCGCTCGCATGCGACCAGCCGGGGTCGGATTTCGAATAGGTCAGGAAAATCAGGATCAGGTAGGTGGTCGCGCCGGCCAGCACGAACCAGCGCGCCTCCGACAACAGACGCACCAGCCGGCCGGGCAGCGGCTTGGGTTCCGGGGACTTGGTATTTCGGGTGTAGGCCTGGGTTGCTCTTGTCATAACTCTGGGGGCGGGACGACGGAGGCGCGAGCCGGGCCCGCAACGCATGTTCGTCTATAATCTTAACCAGTTTTCGAGCGCAAGACCGAATAAATCGGTAACCGATTGCATTTTTGCCTTGCGTCCGCATCTGTAGCATGCATCTGCGAACTCGCGGCTGCGCCGCTCCCGGTTTCCGGGCTGAGGGCGCCCGCCCCGACCAACGTCATTACCCCCATTCATTGCCATGGCCAACACCAAACACGCCCAAGTCCTGATCCTCGGTTCCGGCCCCGCCGGCTACAGCGCCGCCGTCTATGCGGCGCGTGCCAACCTCAAGCCCGTGCTCATCACCGGCGTCGAGCAAGGCGGTCAACTGATGACCACCACCGACGTCGAAAACTGGCCGGGCGATCCGATGGGCGTGCAGGGACCGGAACTGATGCAGCGGCTGCTGCAGCATGCGGAACGCTTCAATACCGAGATCGTGTTCGACTACATCCACACCGCGAAGCTGGACGAAAAGCCGATGCGGCTGATCGGCGACTCGGGCGAATACACCTGCGATGCGCTGATCATCGCCACCGGCGCTTCCGCCCAGTACCTGGGACTGCCGTCGGAAGAGGCATTCATGGGCAAGGGCGTGTCGGCCTGCGCCACCTGCGATGGCTTCTTCTACAAGGGCCAGGAGGTGGCGGTGATCGGCGGCGGCAATACCGCGGTCGAGGAAGCGCTGTACCTGTCCAACATCGCCAGCAAAGTGACGCTCGTGCACCGGCGCGACAAGTTCCGTGCCGAACCGATCCTGGTCGACCGCCTGATGGCCAAGGTTGCCGAAGGCAAGATCGAAATCCGGTGGAACCACACGCTGGATGAAGTGCTGGGCGACGACAGCGGCGTCACCGGCATCCGCATCAAGTCGACCACCGACAACAGCACCGCCGACGTGGCGGTGCATGGCCTGTTCATCGCGATCGGCCACAAGCCGAATACCGGCATCTTCGAAGGCCAGCTCGACATGCACAACGGCTATATCAAGACCAGGACCGGGCTGGAGGGCATGGCGACCGCAACCAGCGTCACCGGCGTGTTCGCCGCCGGCGACGTGCAGGACCACGTGTACCGGCAGGCGATCACCAGCGCCGGCACCGGCTGCATGGCGGCGCTGGACGCACAGCGCTACCTGGAAAGCCTCGACTGACACCTGCCGTGCCGGTCGGCGGGCCGCCGTTCGCCCGCCCCGGCGATTCTCGGGAACGGCACACCGACGTTTTCATCATGTCTGGCTCGATCAAGGACTTCGCCGCGCTCAAGTCGCTGCGCGCGGCAATCAAGGCACAGGAAGAGGCGCGCAAGGCGGCCGAAGCCGAGCGCCTGCGGCGCGAGCAGGAAAGCCGACGCGAAGCCGACCTGTTCCGCAAGGCGATCGGCGAGGTCGCGCTGTTGCCGCCGTCCGACAAGGCGGCAAGCGCCGCGCCGCGGCCGCTGCCGATACCGCGCCAGCACCTGGCCGACGAACAGGCGGCGCTGCAGGAATCGCTGTCGGACGAATTCAATGTCGATACCCTGCTCGACACCGACGGCGAACTCAGCTTTGCGCGCAACGGCATCGGCGCCGACACCGTGCGCAAGCTGCGGCGCGGCCACTGGCTGATCCAGGCCCAGCTCGACCTGCACGGCATGCGACGCGACGAAGCGCGCGAAGCGCTGGCCGAATTCCTGCGCGGCGCCACCCGGCGCGGCCTGCGTTGCGTGCGCGTAATCCACGGCAAGGGACTCGGTTCGGTCAACAAGGAACCGGTGCTGAAGAACAAGGTGCGCGCCTGGCTGGTCCAGAAGGACGAGGTGATCGCGTTTTGCCAGGCACGCGGCGTCGACGGCGGTTCCGGCGCACTGGTGGTGCTGCTGAAGGCTTCTTCGTAGGACGACAGCGACCGGCGGCAATGCAATGAAAAAAGGCACGAAGCCAACGCAGCGCTTCGTGCCTTTTTTCATGTCCGGAGCCCGGCGCGCTGCCGTCGCAGGCAGCGCGGCCGCGCCCGGATCAGACCGCGTCGGCTCCGATCTCGCCGGTACGGATACGGATCACCTGCTCGACCTCGCGCACGAAAATCTTGCCGTCGCCGATCTTGCCGGTGCGGGCCGCCTTGATGATCGCATCGACTGCCGCTTCGACCGCCGGATCGTCGACCACCGCCTCGACCTTCACCTTGGGCAGGAAATCGACCACGTACTCGGCGCCGCGATACAGCTCGGTATGCCCTTTCTGGCGGCCGAAGCCCTTCACTTCGGTGACCGTCAGGCCGGTAATGCCGATTTCCCCGAGCGCCTCGCGCACTTCGTCCAGCTTGAATGGTTTGATGATGGCGGTAATCAGCTTCATGACAGCTCCTTTTGAAATTGGCGGAAGCGCCGCTCGGACGCCTCCCTGAAAACGTATGTATCCGTCCCCGCAGTGGCTCCGTCACTCGCGGAACTTCGAGGTCACCGGATAGCGCCAGTCGCGGCCGAATGCGCGATGGGTGACGCGCACGCCGATCGGCGCCTGGCGGCGCTTGTATTCGTTAATTTTAATCAAGCGGGTGACACGCTCGACATCTTCCTTACGATAACCCGCCGCAAGAATCTCGGCAATACTGCGGTCTTCTTCCATGTACATCTGCATGATCGCGTCCAGCACCTCGTACGGCGGCAGCGAATCCTGGTCGGTCTGGTCGGGCCGCAATTCGGCCGACGGCGGCCGGGTCAGGATGCGTTGCGGAATCACTTCCGACAGCGAATTGCGGTACGCGCACAGCCGGTACACCAGCGTCTTCGCGATATCCTTGATCACCGCAAAACCGCCGGCCATGTCGCCGTACAGCGTGCAATAGCCGACCGCCATCTCGCTCTTGTTGCCGGTAGTGAGGACGATGGAACCGTACTTGTTCGACAGCGCCATCAGGATGGTGCCGCGTATCCGGGCCTGGATGTTTTCCTCGGTGGTGTCCTCGGCCAGTCCCTTGAATTCCTCGGCCAGCGTGCCGCGGAACGCATTGAAGCAGTCGGCGATGGCAATCTCGTCGTAGCGCACGCCGACGCGCTGCGCCATGTCGCGCGAATCGAGCCAGGAAATGTCGGCCGTATAGGGCGACGGCATCATCACCGCCCGCACCTTGCCGGCGCCCAGCGCATCGACCGCGACCGCCAGCGTCAGCGCCGAATCGACGCCGCCCGACAGGCCGATGATCACGCCCGGGAAGCCGTTCTTGCCGACATAGTCGCGCACGCCCAGCACCAGCGCCTTGTACACCTGCTCCTCGATCGGCAACTCGGGGCCGGCCGCCAGCGGAACCGGCTGGGCGCCGTCGAATTCGACGATCTGCAGATCCTCCTCGCAGTGGCGCAGCCGCGCGCAGGGCGTGCCCATGCCGTCGAGCACGAAGGAGTTGCCGTCGAAAACCAGCTCATCCTGCCCCCCGACCAGGTTCGCATACACCAGCGGCAGGCCGATCGAACTGACGTTGGCGCGCATCACCTGCTCGCGCAAGTCCGGCTTGTGCATGTGGTAGGGCGAACCGTTGGGCACCAGCAAAACCTGGGCGCCGGCTTCCTTCGCCCGCATCGGCGCGTGGGTGGACCAGGTGTCCTCGCAGATATTGATCCCGAAACGCACGCCCTTGACGTCGAACACCAGCGGCGCATCGACCGAGCTGAAGTAACGCTTTTCGTCGAAGACCGTATCGTTCGGCAGGTCGTATTTGCAGTAGCGTCCGGCCAGCCCGCCGTTCACGATCACCGATGCCGCGTTGTAGCGCCGGCCATTCTCCAGCAGCGGATGGCCGACCACGACATGCAGGCCGCGCAAATCGGCGATCTCGGCCGCCAGCGCATCGAACGCTTCGGCCGATTTTGCGTAGAATGAACGGCGCAGCAGCAGGTCTTCCGGCGGATAGCCGGCCAGGCATAGTTCGGGGGTCAGCACGATATCGGCGCCCTGCGCCGCGGCCCGGCGCGCGAACGCTGCAATTTTTGCCCGATTGCCGGCAAAATCCCCCACCGTGCTATTGATTTGAGCAATGGCAACTTTGACTGTCATGACCGCTTAGCGAAACGAATTGTCCATAGTGAATTATCGCACGCGAATCGTCTCCTCTCTGGCCGACATCGGGGCGCAACGGTGGGATGCGTTGGTGGCGGCGCAACCGGAGCGCAACCCGTTCCTGTCGTTTGCGTTTCTCGATGCGCTGCATGCATCCGGCAGCGCCGCCGCCGAGACCGGATGGCAGCCGCAGTACCTGAGCCTGTGGCAGGGCGACAGCCTGGAAGCGGCGTTGCCGCTGTACGTGAAGTCGCATTCCTACGGCGAATACGTATTCGACTGGGCCTGGGCCGACGCGTACCGGCGCAACGGGCTCGACTATTATCCGAAGCTGCTGTCGGCGATCCCGTTTACCCCGGTAGCCGGCAGCCGCCTGCTGGCGCGCGACGAGGCCGGACGCGCCGCGCTGCTGCGGGCGCTGTGCGCGCTGCAGGAAGAGAACGGCCTGTCGTCGACCCACATCCTGTTTCCGCGGGAGGAACAGGCCCGGCAACTGCACGCGGCGGGATTCCTGCTGCGCAGCGGCGTACAGTTCCACTGGCTGAACCCCGGCTACCGTGACTTCGACGATTATCTCGCCGCGCTGGACCGCAAGAAGCGCAAGAACATCCGCGCCGAACGGCGCAAGGTGGCGCAGGCCGGCGTCACGTTCCGCCGGATAGCGGGCGGCGACGCCGGCGAAGCGGACTGGCGCTTCTTCAAGCGCTGCTACGACCGCACCTACGCCGAACACTATTCGACGCCTTACCTGAACCTCGACTTCTTCCTGCGCATCGGCGCCGCGATGCCGGAAAACATCCTGCTGGTGCTCGCGCAGCGCGGCGGCAAGCCGATCGCATCGTCGCTGGTGATCCACGACGCGCAGACGCTGTACGGTCGCTACTGGGGCGCAATCGAGGATGTCGACTGCCTGCATTTCGAAACCGCGTATTACCAGCCGCTGGAGTTCTGCATCGAACGCCGGATTGCGCGCTTCGAAGGGGGCGCGCAAGGCGAACACAAGATGGCGCGCGGCTTCCTGCCGCACAAGACGTGGTCCGCCCACTGGCTCGCGCATCCCGCGTTCGCCGACGCGATCGCCCATTTCCTGCAGCGCGAACGCGGCGGCATCGATGCCTATCTCGACGAACTCGAAGACCGCACCCCGTTCAAAACGCGCGACATTGACCAATAGTCGGTCATCCCGCCAGGCGAAACATGTTTTTACTTTCCAAAAACATGTTTCGGGCAACTATAATTTCTTGCCAAATTAAAAACTTAGGGGCATGCTCTGCACCATGAGCTTTTCGTCCAATGCCTTCATGCCCAACAACCCAGCGGTCAGCCGGATCGGTCGTTTCTACGTCACTGGAGAACTGGGCCGCGGCACCGTGGGCTGCGTGTACCTGGCGCACGACCCGGTGATCGGCCGCGATCTCGCGATCAAGACTTTCAATCCGCGCCTGAGCTTTACCGAAAAGACCCGCTACGAGCAGCAGTTCATCAACGAAGCGCGCGCCGCCGGCTGCCTGTCGCATCCGCACATCGTCACCATCTATGACGCCTCGATCGAAAGCGGCGCCACTTATGTGGCGATGGAATATCTGCAGGGCCAGGAGCTGGACAAGGTGATGGCGGCCGGTCAACGTTTCCGGGCCGACCAGGTGGCATCGATCGTATGGAAGATCGCCGACGCGCTGGATCATGCGCACCGGCGCCAGGTCGTGCATCGCGACATCAAGCCGGCCAATATTTTCATGGTGCAGGACGACCAGCCCAAGCTGGTGGATTTCGGCATCGCCCGCGCTCCCAACCGGGTCGGCGAAAAGCCATCGGAAGAAGAACCATACACGCTGTTCCGCGCGAACGAACTGCTGGGCACGCCCAGCTACATGTCACCCGAGCAGGCGTCCGGCAAACCGGTTGATGCGCGCACCGATATCTATTCGCTGGGCGCGGTCATGTACGAAATGCTGGTCGGGCACCAGCCGTTCCGCTCGGCCAATACCGACAAGCTGCTGCAGCAGATCATCTTCAAGGCGCCGCCGGCACCGCACGAGCTGGATGCGTCGATTCCCGAAGTGCTGTCCAAAATCGTGATGAAGGCGATGAGCAAGCGCCCGGAAAAGCGCTACCAGACAGCCGATCAGATGGCGCTCGACCTGAAACGCTTCCTGCTGCGGGAGCGACGCGCCAAGCGGCGCATGCAATTGCCGGTACAGACGCTGGCGCCGGGCGACGCCGACGAACTCGCGGCACAGCCGCATGCGCTGATCCGCTTCGGCTATCTCGCCCTCGGCGCCGCCGCGGCGATTGCGGCATTCACGCTGCTGCTGCACTGAGCGCGTCCGGCTCCAGGCAGAGGCAAACCGTCCGCGTAGCGGTTTCTCGCACGGCTCAGCGCGATATCAGCGAGGTCAGTACCTGCCCCTTCAAGGTCTTGATCAGCGCCGTTTCATCCGGAGGGACTCCTTCCGGCGCCGGCTGCACCCGGTCCGCGTAAAACAGCCCGAGTTGCCGGTTCTGCACCACCAGCGGCAGCACGATGAAGCTGCGCGCATCCGGCAACAGGCGGCGGTGCCACTCCGGCAGCAGATTGCGGATCTTCGGTACCGAAGCGTCCGAAATCATCAGGTCGGCATCGTTTTCCATCGCCAGATGGAACAGGTCGCGTGAAGAAATCGCGGGAAACACGAAACCGGCCTGGCGCGCCACGTTGTCCTCGCCAAGCGCGACGCGCGCCCGGTACTGCCTGCTGCCGATATCCTTCAGGCATACGGTCGCGAACCGGAAACCCATGCCGCTGTACAGCGTCTCCAGCACCAGCAGCATCAGGTCGTTGACCTTGCAGCGACCGGACGCCATCATCTGGGTCACGTCCTGCACGCCGGCCAGCAGCAAATCGCGCGCATTGAGCGGCTTGCCGCTCGCATGGCGGGGGCCAGCGCCGGCAAGCGACAGCTGATCGGGAGCGTCGAGCAGCAGCTCGCCCGGCAATCCGGATTCGGCCTGCAAAACGTCATGCGTCTCGGCCGTCGCCGGGGTCGCGGCGGCCGCTTGCGATGCCTCGGGCGCCGCCGCACCGGCATCCGCTTGCAGCGGGACATCCGCGTTCACCGCCAGTGCCTGCGCTTCCCCGCCGACATTGCCGAACAATTCCGCAAGCTTGTGCTGATCCAGTCCCAGGGCACCGCCAAAACGCGTGAGTACCGCCTTGCGCGCAGCCTCCTGCGCCGGGTCGTTTGCGTTCGCGACCAGTTGCGCGGCGGTGGAACTGAATGCCGCCACCTGCTGCAACCATTCCTGCCGCCCTTTCGGCGGCTTCAGCACGCCGCCCGGCGGCGACGCAAGCGCCTGGACGATGGTGTCCGGCATATCCCAGGCATGCAAAACCGCTTCGGCCAGCGCGTCGAAACTGCAGCCGAGCACCTCTTGCGATGCCTGCGCCAATGTATGGGTGCCGCGCTCCATCAACCTGGTGATTTCGGTATAGCGCTGATGATCGTGGGCGGCAACCAGCAGGCGGCCGATGTTCTTGAACAGCGAAGCGATCGCGGCTTCTTCCGCATCCTTGAACTGGCTGCGACGCGCCATTTCGCGGCCGATGATGCTGGCGCACAGCGCCTGGCGCAGCTCACTGCGCACGTTCTGGCCTTGTTGGCCGGACATCCGGTCCACCAGCATCATCGCAAGGGCAGCGGTCTTCACCGTTTCAAAGCCGAGCAGGAATATCGCCTTCGAAATGGTGGTGATCGGCCGGCTGGAGGCGGTGCGGTAATAAACGGTATTGGCGACGCGCAGGATCTTTTGCGTCAGCGCGACATCCGACAGGATGAAATGCGCCAGATTGCGCACCGCCTCGCCGTCCGATGAAGTCATCTGCACCACGCGGGAAACCGAGCTGCCGAGGGCTGGCAGATCCGACTCCGTATTTATTTTCTGCAGCAACCGGTCGCGCACCGACAGCGGCTTGGCTTCGTCGATGGGACCCGACGGGATTGCGGGGCCGGAAGAACCGGTATCGGGGAAAGCCACTGCGGAAGACTCCTGATTCAACGAACGATATGCAGCCGATGATGACGCATTCCGGCAGCATTGTCGATGCACAGCTGCGGCGCAGAACGAGGCATTCACCGGTGGTTACGGTAGACTCGCGGACAACTTGAGCTGCGCTGCCGCACCGGCATACGTCTCCAGCAATGAAAAACGCACCCGAAGGTGCGTTTTTCATTGCTGGAGCTTCACTTGCTCTCCATCTCCTGGTACCGGGCGACGCCGGACAGGATTTCCGCCTTCGCCTCTTCCGGCCCGTGCCATCCTTCCACCTTGACCCACTTGCCTTTTTCCAAATCCTTGTAGTGCTCGAAAAAATGCTGGATCTGCTGCAGGCGCAGCGGATTCATGTCTTCCGGCTTCTGCCAGTGCGTATAGATCGGCAGCACTTTGTCCACCGGCACTGCCAGCAGCTTCGCATCGCCGCCGGCCTCGTCGCTCATGCGCAGCACGCCGATCGGGCGGCAGCGCACCACTACGCCTGGAATCAGCGGGAACGGCGTAATCACCAGCACGTCGACCGGGTCGCCGTCGTCGGAAATGGTCTGCGGAATATAACCGTAATTGCACGGATAGTGCATCGCGGTTCCCATGAAGCGGTCCACGAAAATCGCGCCGGTATCCTTGTCTACTTCGTACTTGATCGGATCGGCATTCATCGGAATTTCGATGATCACGTTGAAATCGTTCGGCAGGTCGCGTCCCGCGGGGACATTGTTCAGACTCATGTTGCTCTCTCGATAGGTGGGAAAATTGCGAATTCGACGATTATAGCGGCTTTCAAACTTGTCTTGTGCGTTGCAACAAGCAAGAATGGCGCCGGGTTCCGCAGGAAGGGAAAACCGGATACAAGGACACGCACGCCTACAGCATCGTGGCGAGCGCACAGCGGCGGTAATGCGCGGCCGCCTGTTCCGGTTGATTCAATGCCTCGTGCATCTGGGCCAGCTTCAGATGAGCGGCCCGTACCGTGCCGGCGTCGCTGGCATCGGACAGCGCCTGCTCGAGGTGACGCTGGGCCTTGCCCCACAGCTTCTGGCGCAGGCAAAGCGCACCGAGCGTGAGGGCAAGTTCGGGATCGGCCGGCCGCATCTGGCACCAGGCTTCGCAACGCTCGATCTGCGCCAGCAACGCCGGCGACCCTTCGGCGGCAGCCGAGTCGCCGTAAACCCGGATCAGGCGCTCGTCCCATTCGGAAGCGAGCGCTTTTTCGACCACCGTCCGCGCCTCGTCGTGCAGGCCGGCGGCATTGAAAGCGGTGGCGAAGCGTACCGCGAGCGAGGCCTGTACCCGTTCCTGTTGCGGCACGTCCTCCCACAGCAAGCGCAGCGATTCCGCGTCGTGCGCCTGGTTCGACAACAGGTCTTCGTATGCGAGTTCGCGCAAGCGGCGCGACAACGCCGGATGCAGCGCATTGCGCTTGTCGAGCAGGCGCACCAGGCGCAGCACCTGGGGCCAGTGCTTGGCGCGCTGGTTGGCCTTCAGCGCCAGCCGCAATGCATGGATATGGCGAGTGCCGCTGGCATTCAATTCGTCCACTGCGGCCAGCGCGTCTTCCGGCTGGTGTCCGTCCACCAGCAACTCGATCGCCGTCATCAGGCGCGCGGTTTTCAGGGACGGCTCCTCGCGGGTGCGCGACAGCCACTCGTCGCGCCGTTCCGGCTGTCCTATCCGGTGCGCGGCGCGGGCGCCGATCAGCGCAGCCAGGCCCGCATTGGCAGGCGCGTCGGCAGCGCGCGCAGCAGCCTTTTCGGCGTGGCCGAAACGCCCCTCGAACAGCGCCTTCAACGCTTCCCGCAATGCCCGATTGCCTTCGCGCTCGCGCTTCTCTCGGCGGTAGGCGGCAACCCGGCGCGGCATCTGCTGGGTCGCCCTGACCGCGGCCAGGATCAGGTAAACCGCGATGAACAGCAGCGCCGCCAGCAGCAGAAAGAAATTCAGCGACAGATCGATCCGGTACGGCGGATAAAAGAAGACGACGTTGCCGGCGTTGAAGCGGGCGCCGACGGCGAGCCCGATGGCGGCGGCGAACAGAATCAGCAGCGAGATAAAGATGCGCATCGAACGATATCCTCAGGGCTTCGCCTTGTAGTTGCGCACCGCATTCAGACTGTCCGCCAACGTCGGCATTTCGATCGACAGGTCACTGTTCTGGACCTGGCGCAGCAGCGTCTGCACCGTTTGTGTCTGCCGTGCCCGGGTATCGAAGTAGCGTGCGATCGCATCCTGGGCGGCGGCGATATCGCTGCGGAACGCCGCATCGTTGTGCGTGAGCAGGGCCAATCGCGCGTTGAGCAGGCGCAGCTTCAGGTTTTCGCGCACGAAGTAACCCTGCGTCGGGGACATCATCAGCGCATCCGGAGTATCGACCTTGCGCACCCGGATCAGTTGCCGCACGTCGCTCCAGAAGTCGCTGCTCCAGTCGACCCAGGCGTTCTGCAGGCGCGCCAGCCAGGCCGGCCGGCTATTCGCTGTCGCGGCCGGCGCCGCCGCGTTGGCGCGATGCGGGACACGGCTGCGCTGGTGAGGCGGGCTGGGCGGCTCGATCGGCTTCTCGTCGGACAGCAGCGGCATCTCGTCGATCTGGCCGATCGCACTGTCGAGACGCAGCGCAATCGCGGTCAGGTCGACCTGCGGCAGCGCCTTCAGCTTTTCCATGTCGCGTGCCACCGCGCGCCGGATCGAGATGAACTGCGGCTTGTCGGAGCGCGACAGCTGGCTCTCGGCGTATTGCAGCGCGATCAGCGCACCATGCACGTTCCCGGCGAGCTGCAGCTGCTCGCTCGCGGCAGACAATATCTGCTCGATTTCGGACAGTGCCCAGTCGTCGCGATTTCTCGACAGTTCCTGGTAAAGCTGTTCCAGCGCCACCTGCTGGCCCTGCGCTTCGATCTGCTTGCTTTCGAGGACGCTGACCTTGGACTGCATTTCCTTCATGTTGTCCTGCACCGATTTCACCAGCGCCCGGGTCTCGGTGCCAGCGGTCTCGCCGCTATGCAGCCGCTGCGCGACTTCCTCCCGCAAGCTGCCGATCTCGCGCTGTGTATTCCACCACTCGGCTGCCAGCAGCAAGGCCAGCAGCAACAGGCCGACATAGACCGCGCCGCGTGCAGCGGCGCTACTCCTGGCAGCGGGCGCAGGCGAGACGGCAGTATCGGGAAGTGGCCGGGAATGTTCTCCCGCAGGTTGGCCGGTATCGGAGGAGGATGGCAATTCGTTCATGCTCGGGATTGTAACGCGGCTATCAGGTGTTCGTCCCCCGATCCGGTCAGCAGGCAATCGACAAAACCGAGGCGGCGCGCAGTCTCTTCGATTCGTACGTGCGGAATCACGAGACGCTGTTGTTGCATTTTAACCACTCCGGCATCGCCCGCGACTTCCCGCACCAGTCCGACCAGTATGCGCAACGCTTCCGAGCTGGTAATGATCCATTCCGCCTGCCGCTCCAGCAGGGCTGCGAGCCGGTCCCGGGCCGCCGCATCGAGCACCGGGGCCGCACGCCGATAGGCGGCAACCTGCTGCACCAGTACGCCGTGCGCACGCAGCGCATCGGCCAGCAGCTCGCGCCCGCTCTCGCCACGCACGATCAGTGTGCGCCGTCCGCGCAACGTATCCAGATCGAGCGCCTGCAATAGCGTACCGGAATCGGTGCGACGCGCATCGCGCGGACTGATGATGCGGGTATCGGCGGCGCTCACTCCATGGTGCGCCAGCGCGGCACGGCTGCCCTCCCCCATGACGGCGATCGGCACCTGCCGGGGCCATTGCCCCAGCAATGCAAACACGGCATCGATCGCATTGGGGCTGACGAACGCAACCAGCGCATACGCTTCCAGATTACGCAACGCGTCGCGCAGCGGCTGTGGATCCGGCAACGGGTGGATTTCAAGCAGCGGAAATACGATCGCTTCGCGGCCCGCCGCCGCCAGCCGTTGCGCCAGCGGTTCCGCCTGTGCTTGCGGACGGGTGATGACGACCGGGCCGGGAATGGAATCGCTCATCGCGGCGGAACGGAAAGATCAAGCGCGCATGCCGGACACGCCGCTTTCAGGCGTCATCGCCGGCACGGCAGGCGGCGAGAATGTCGTCGGCGCCCTGCGCGCGCAAGGCCGCTGCAATTTCGTCGCCGCTTGCTTCCGGATTGCCGGCGCCGCCGTATGCTTCGGCAGCGGCGATGCGGGTGCCATCGGGAGTGGCGATCATCGCGCGCAGGCGCAGGCGATCGTTGTCGAGGGTGGCGAAGGCCGCCAGAGGAATCTGGCAACTGCCGCCGAACAGACGCGATACCCGGCGTTCGGCCTGAACCGCCTGCGCAGTCGGAACATGGTTGAGCGGCGCCAGCAATTGCAGCAGGTCGGCGCGTCCGCTCGGCACTTCGATCGCCATCGCCCCCTGGCCGGGTGCCGGCAGGCTCTGTTCCGGCTCCAGCAGCGCGCGAATCCGCTGTCGCAGGCCGAGCCGCTTGAGGCCGGCAGCAGCCAGGATGATCGCGTCATATTCGCCGCGGTCGAGTTTGCCGAGGCGGGTATCGAGATTGCCGCGCAGCGGACGGATCACGAGATGCGGATAGCGTGCCGCCACCAGCGCCTGGCGGCGCAGGCTGCTGGTGCCGACCACGGCGCCGGGCGGCAACGCGTCCAGCGCCACATAATTGTTGGACACGAACGCGTCGCGCGGATCCTCGCGTTCCAGGACCGCGGCCAGCGCAAAACCTGCCGGCAGCTCCATCGGCACGTCCTTGAGCGAATGCACCGCCAGGTCCGCCCTGCCCTCTTCCATCGCGACCTCGAGCTCCTTCACGAACAAACCCTTGCCGCCGACCTTGGACAGCGTGCGATCGAGTATCCGGTCGCCTTTCGTTGTCATTCCGAGAATTTCGATGCTGCTCTGCGGATATAATGCGGAAAGTCTTGAGCGGACATGCTCTGCCTGCCACATCGCCAGCCGGCTCTCACGCGATGCGATAACGATTTTTTCCGGTAGGGATGCGTTCACGACAGACTCTTTCGATGTTCAAGCGGCAGCGCGGATTTTATCATGCGCGCAGCTGTCAACCGCGGCCACAAGCCGCTCCACCAGACATAGATTGCAACCGTTCATCATGGCAAAACCATCTCCTGCACCGTCGCGCTCCGTCAAACCGACGGCAGAAAAAGACGCTCCCCTGAAAGAAGACATCCGCCTGCTGGGCCGCCTGCTGGGCAACGTCCTGCGCGAGCAGGAAGGCGAAGCGGTATTCAACGTGGTGGAAACCATTCGCCAGACGGCGGTCCGCTTCCGCCGCGATTCGGATCCGCAGTCCGGGGCCGATCTCAACCGCCTGCTGAAAAAGCTGACTCGCGACCAGACCATCTCCGTGGTGCGCGCTTTCTCGTATTTCTCGCACCTCGCCAACATCGCCGAGGACAGGCACCACAATCGCCGCCGCCGTGCGCACCTGCTGGCCGGCTCGGCGCCCCAGCGCGGCAGCGTCGCCCATGCGCTGGCGCAGCTTGACCAGGCCGGTGTATCCGGCAGCGCGATCCGCGGCTTTTTCAAGGAAGCGCTGATTTCGCCGGTGCTGACCGCCCATCCGACCGAGGTCCAGCGCAAGAGCACGCTCGACGCCGAGCGCCAGATCGCCCTGCTGCTGGCCGAGCGCGACCAGCCGTTGACGGCGCGGGAACGCGAACGCAATACGCAAAGCCTGCACGCGTATGTGGCCACGCTGTGGCAAACCCGCATGCTGCGCTATACCAAGCTGACGGTCGCAGACGAAATCGAAAACGCACTGTCCTATTACCGGATCACCTTCCTGCGCGAGCTGCCGGCGCTGTATCACGACATCCAGGACGAAATCGCGGCGCAGTTTCCGCAGCGCCATGCGACGGGCGATCGCCAGCTGCAGCCATTCCTGCAGATGGGCAGCTGGATCGGCGGCGACCGCGACGGCAACCCGAACGTCAACGCCGGCACCATGCGGCATGCATTGACCCGGCAATCGACCGTGATTTTCGACTTTTATCTGGACGAGGTGCATGCACTCGGAGCGGAACTGTCGATTTCGAAGCTGCTGGTCGGCGTCAGCCCCGAGCTGCAGGAGCTTGCCGACGCCTCGCCCGACCAGTCGGCCCATCGTAGCGACGAGCCTTACCGGCGCGCGTTGATCGGCCTCTATGCGCGCCTGGCGGCGACCGCCCGCATGCTCGGCAACACGCATGTGCTGCGCCATGAAGTCGGGTCGGCCGCGCCCTACGGGAACGCCGCCGAATTCGCCGCCGATCTGCAGATCGTGATCGATTCGCTCAATGCCCACCACGGCACGCCATTGATCGAGCTGCGCCTGGCCGCGCTGCGGCGCGCAGCGGAAATTTTCGGCTTCCACCTGGCGACGCTCGACATGCGCCAGAGTTCGGACGTGCATGAACGGGTGCTGGCCGAACTGTTCGCGCAGGCGCGGGTGGAGCCGAATTACGCAGCACTCGCCGAGGAAGCCAAGATCGAACTGTTGCTGGCGGAACTGAACAAGCCGCGCCCGCTGCACTCGCCCTACATCTCGTATTCGGCCGAAACCGAATCCGAACTGACCATCCTGCGTACCGCGCGCGAGATTCGCCAGCGCTACGGCGACCGCGCGATTCGAAACTACATCATCTCGCACACGGAAACCGTGTCCGACCTGCTGGAAGTCCTGTTGCTGCAGAAGGAAACCGGACTCCTGCGCGCCGCGTGGGAAGACCGGTCGCAAAAGGCGCCGGACGCGCGCATGGAATTGATGGTGATCCCGCTGTTCGAAACCATACCCGACCTGCGTTGCGCACCCGAGATCATGGAAGGTTTCATGTCGCTGCCGCAGGTGCGCCAATTGATCGCGCAGCAGGGAAACCTGCAGGAAGTGATGCTGGGCTACTCCGACTCCAACAAGGATGGCGGCTTCCTCACCTCCAACTGGGAACTCTACAAGGCGGAAACCCGGCTGGTCGAACTGTTCGACCGCGCCGGCGTCAAGCTGCGCCTGTTCCACGGCCGTGGCGGCACGGTCGGCCGCGGCGGCGGCCCCAGCTACGAGGCGATTCTCGCGCAGCCGGCCGGCACCGTGAACGGCCAGATCAGGCTGACCGAGCAGGGCGAAATCATCGCATCGAAGTTTTCCAATCCCGAGATCGGCCGCCGCAATCTTGAACTGCTGGTCGCCGCCACGCTTACCGCGAGCCTGACGCCGTCTGCCGGAAACGGCAAGCAGGCGCGCAAACTGGCCGGGTTCGAACAGGTGATGGAAGAACTGTCGGAACGCGGCTATCGCGCCTATCGCAACCTGGTGTACGAAACACCCGGCTTCACCGATTATTTCTTCTCGGCGACGCCGATCGCGGAAATCGCGGAACTCAATATCGGCTCGCGCCCCGCTTCGCGCAAGGCGTCGCGCCGGATCGAGGACCTGCGCGCGATTCCGTGGGGCTTCTCCTGGGGTCAGTGCCGCCTGCTGCTGCCGGGCTGGTATGGTTTCGGCAGTGCGGTATCGTCATGGCTGGAAGATGCGGAGGATGCCAAGCAGCACAAGGCCCGGGTCGCGACCTTGCGCGCGATGTTCCGCGAATGGCCGTTCTTCGCGACGCTGCTGTCCAACATGGACATGGTGCTGTCGAAGACCGACCTGGCGGTCGCCTCGCGTTATGCCGGACTGGTGCCCGACCGCAAACTGCGCAACGCGATATTCAAGCGCATCGTCGAGGAGCACGAGCGCGCGTCGTCCTGCCTGGCCCTGGTTTCCGGTACGCGCGAACGACTGGCTGCCAACCCGCTGCTGGCGCGCTCGATCAAGAACCGCTTTGCCTACCTGGATCCGCTGAATCACCTGCAAGTGGAATTGATCAAGCGCCACCGCGGCGCCGCGGCGGAAGGCCGGAAAATGGATGAGCGGGTCAAGCGCGGCATTCACCTGTCGATCAACGGCATCGCCGCCGGCTTGCGCAATACCGGCTAGCGCCGGCGGACGTCTAACGGAGCAGCGCCTTCACTACCGGCCATTGCCGGCGCGATACCGGAAGGCGCTCCTCCAGGCCGCGCAGCAACACGCACCACGACTCCTGCCCGCGCTCGCCGTCGGCATCGACCGGATGACCGCCGGCTGTGCCCTTTTCAAATCCGGCGATTGCCGCACGCGCGACCAGCGCGTTGCGGTGCACGCGCACGAACACTGTCGCCAGTTCCTCTTCGATCGATGCCAGCGATTCCTCGATCAGGTATTCATGCACTGCGGTGCGCAAGGTCACATACTTCTGCTCTGCTTTCAGATAGATCACCTCGGCCACCGGTACCAGCAATACCCGGCCGCGCTCCTGGACCGTGAAATGGTGGCGCGCGGCGCTGCTGTCCGGCTCGGGGTTGGACAAGGCATTGCCGGCAATCCGGCGCAAGGCCTCGGCCAGGCGTGACGCACGCACCGGCTTCAGCAGGTAGTCGAGCGCCTGGACTTCGAATGCCGGCAGCGCGTAGCCGTCATGTGCGGTCACGAACACGATCGCCGGCCGATGTGCGAGCGTTTTCAAGCGTGCCGCCAGTTCCATCCCGTTCATGCCCGGCATCTGCACATCCAGCAGCACGACGTCGGGCGCGCTCGCGGCAATCGCGGCGAAAGCGTCCTGCGCATTGGCCGCTTCGCCTACCACCTGGTGCGGACATTCGGCGGCAATATCGGACAACAGCGTCTTCAGGCGATTGCGTGCCGGTGCCTCGTCGTCGACGATGAACAGGCGCGGCGTCATGATGTGCCCCCGACATACGGAAGACGCAGCCGCACTTCGAACATGCCGGCCGCAGCGGAGGTGGTCAGTTGCGCCTCGACGTCGTACAGCAGCGCAAGCCGCTCGCGGATATTGGCGAGCGCCATCTGGTTTCCCGGCGGCGGCGGACGCTGCGGATCATAGGCGTTGACGACCACGATCTCGATCCGGTCGAGCGTGCGGCTCAGATGAATCCGGATCGGAGCCGGCTCGGCGGCCGGTTCAACCCCGTAATGCACCGCATTCTCCAGCAACGGCTGCAGCAGCAAGCCCGGCAGCGTCGCCTTGCGCAGCATCGCGGCGCTGATGTTTTCGCTTATCCATTGCACTTGCAGGCGTTCGCCCAATCTGATCTTCTCGATCGACAGGTACTGCCGGCACAGCCGGATTTCCTCCTCGAGCGTGGTCATGTTGCGCGAATCGCTCATCAGTACCCGGAACAGGTCGGCCAAGTCCTCCAGCGCCGCTTCGGCGCGGCGCGGCTCGGTGCGAATCAGCGACAGCACCGCGTTCAGGCTGTTGAACAGAAAATGCGGACGAATGCGCGCCTGCAGCGCCTGCAGGCGCGCTTCCACCAGGGCCGGCGAGTAGGCCCGGGTGCGCAGTTCGAAATAATGCTGGAACAGCAAGCCGATGAAGGCGGCGATCAGCATGGCCTTGATGGAGGTGAGATGGGCGAAGCTGTAAAGGAACCAGTCGAACGACGCCAGGAAGTGCACGATGGCCGCCGTCACCAGTGCCGGCACCAAACCACACAGCGCCCGTTGCCCCCATAGCGTGAGCGCAGAAATCATGCCCGAGCGCAGCAGCATGCGGCGCAGCAGGCATAGCGCGAACAGCGACCACAAGCTTGCCAGTTCGACCACCATCGATGCCTCGGC
>CBIHOK010000066.1:0-19336 GCA_966211575.1 uncultured Noviherbaspirillum sp. | reverse complement strand
TGGTCACTGCCGGCACCTCGATGCGTACCACCGCGAACAGATCGCCGGGGTCGCCCCCGGGACCGGGCAGGCCGCGGCCGCCGAGGCGCAGCTTGCGCCCGGCACCGGTGCCGGGATGAATGTTCAATTCGACCGCGCCTCCCGGCGTCGGGATCTGCACCCGGGCGCCGAGCACCGCTTCCCATGGAGCCAGCGGCAGGTCCAGCAGGAGATCGCGGCCGCTGATCCTGTATATCGGATGCGGCGCGATTTCGAGCGCGATGTACAGGTCGCCCGGGCGGCCGCCATTGAAACCGGGGCCGCCCTTGCCCGGCAGCCGCAGGCGCTGGCCACTGCTTGCCCCTTTCGGAATGTTTACCCGGAAAGTGCGTGGCACCCGGTGCACCAGTCCCTGCGCATCGGGCTCCGGCAGTTCCAGCCGCACATCGATTTCGCCGCCGTGATAGACCTGTTCCAGCGTCACCTCGGCCCGCACCTCGTAGTCCTGGCCAGGCATCGCAAAGGCCTCCGCACGGCGGCCATGGCCGCGCCTTCCGGCGCCACGCCCGAAGGCGGCGAAAATATCCGCCAGGTCGACGTCGTCGAAACTGGCGCCACCGCCGAACTCCCGTCCCCAGTCGGGCGGCGGAGAGAATTCCTCCCCGGAAGGATGGCTGCCGAGCCGGTCATACTCGGCACGCTTTTCAGGATCCTTCAGCGTTGCATACGCTTCCGCGATCTCCTTGAATTTTTCCTCGCCCTTCGGATCTTTCGAGACATCCGGATGGTACTGGTGCGCCAGCTTGCGGTAAGCCTTCTTGATATCTGCCTCGCTGGCCCCGCGCTCGACGCCGAGTATCTGGTAATAGTCCTTGAATTTCATTTGTGCGACATCGCCTCCCTGGTCATGTCGGCGCCGCTCATTGCGATGCGCCAAGCAGCAGCGGATCGCGCAGGCGCACGATCTGATGCGCGCCGTCGGCGTCCACCACTTCCAGGCTTTTCAGCGTCGCCGCATCGCGTTCCACATACAGCTCCTGCGGATGGCGAATCAGGTGATCCAGCCCTTCGAGCGCGACTTCCAGCATGTCGCTGCGCGGCTCGTAGGTAATGCCGATCAAGGGCACCCATTCGGCCTGAAGCTGGCTGCCGAGGGCAAGGGAATTGACTTCGATCTCGGCGCGCTTGCCGCTGAGCGCCTTGGTCACGCCGTCGAAATAATCATGCCATTGCGGCTTCTCAAGTTTACTTGTGGTCATTCGACATCTCCTGGAAATGGCTGGCTCTTCGCCTCATGGTTTCCGCTCCCTGGCGCTTGCCGCAACCTGCGTGCCAGCCGCGTTCCGCCGCCATTCCAGGGAGGATAGGCGGCCGCCGGAAAACAGAGATCAAAACCGTCGGGAAAAATTTACAGAACCGCAGCAGCTTTTACCGCCGGCGTTGCCGCCGGCGGTCGCTCCCCGCGCTACGGCCGGTCGAGGCGTCAGTTGACGGCGATCTTCTTGCTGACGCTGTCGCCCTTCTTGGGAAGGGTCAGTTCCAGCACACCGTCCTTGTACCTGGCCTGGGCGCCGCTGTCGTCCACGTCCTGAGGCAAAGTGAAGCTGCGGTATTGCCTCCCGTAATAGCGCTCGCTGCGCAGCACCGATTCGCCTTCCTTCTGTTCCGATTCCTTCCTGGTTTCGGCACTGATCGTCACCTGGTTGCCGTTGACGTCGATCTTGATGTCTTCCTTGTTCACCCCGGGGATTTCCGCCTTGACCGTATAAGCCTTGTCGTTCTCGTTGACATCCATCGCGATGCGTTGGGCAGTGTCAAGCGACGGCAATCCCCCCATGCCTCCGAATTCCTTGAACAAGTCGTCGAAACGGTGGAACGGATCGAAGCGCGCCATCTCGTAAAACGGATCGAAGCGGGTCAGGTTGCTTGCCATGATTGGCCTCCTTTGATTAACAAGGTCGCTGAAAAACTCTGCAATGGCGCCGCCGCGTTCAGCGAAACACCATTACCGGAAGATTTGAGTGCGCCAGCACCTTCTGTGTTTCACTGCCGAGGAACAGAAGATTCAATCCCCGGCGTCCGTGCGAAGCCATGAAGATGGCGTCGCATTTCATGTTGTTTGCGGTATCGACGATTTCCCGATAGGGGCTGCCGGACAGCACCACCACCGTTTCGCAATCGACACCGGCCGCGCGCGCCGCATCCGCGGCTTTCTTCACATAATTACGCGCCGCTTCGCGCACGCCGTTCTCGAACGTGGACAGCTCCTCGTTCATTGCTTTCTCCGACAACGGCGCAAACGGATAGGGCTCGGCTACCGAGATCACGACGATGCGGCCTCCGCTTTCCCTGGCAAATTCGATAGCCGCATCGACCGCCTTTTCCGCCAGCGGAGAGCCGTCGGTCGGCACCAGAATCGTCTTGAACATGGCTTCGCCTCCATAACCCAATAGTTGATGAAAGAACGGAATTGCACCGCCGCTCCTGCCGGCATCGATGCGCTTGCCAACCAATGTAGCCGAACGCGTGGCTTTGGACACTCTGGGCAGTTGATCTGGATCAATCGAAGCGGCAAAAGAAGAACCTATAAAGCGATCAATCAGGACAAGGAAAGCGAAGGGGCACGGACAAATGGGGCAGATGGGCGCCCCGGTACTTTCTGGCGGCGCTGGCGGCCATGCTGCTGCAGGGAGTCATGGAGGCCGGGACGGTGGACGACCTGCAGCTGGGGGAACACCGGATTACCGGAAAACCGGTAGCCGAGAAACTCGACAAGCCGCTTCGCTTCGTGACAATGCGGGGGTTTGCGATGCGCAAGATGGACAGCGGCGCCGGCGGCATATTCTCGCTTGGCAAGAGCAAGGCCAAAATCTGTGTCCAACAGGAAACCGGCGTCACCTTCGCGGACATAGCCGGAATCGATGAAGCGAAGGAAGAACTGATGACGGTGGTCGAATTCCTGCGCACGCCGGAACGCTACCGCCGGATCGGCGGCAATATCCCGAAAGGAGTCTGACCGTCGGCGCGCGCGGCGTCGCGGCGCGCGGATATTGCAGGGCGGTCGCGTGACCGAAGAAATCGTGTTCGGCGACGTCTCCACGGGCGCCCGGTGCTGGAAGCCATTGCCCATCTTGTGCTCGGGCAGGAAGTGGTGGACCGTGTCGCGCCGGGCGCATTGCTCGCCCAGCCCCCGGGAAAGAGCGCACCGGTCGTGCGGGCACGGCCGCGCACGCATTGATCATGCATCGCGAGCACGTGCTGCGGCACCATGGCGGAACGGCAGCTTCACCAGCTCCGACCACGCTATCGTGAAAGCCAGCGCGAGCGCGACCAGCGGCAACTCGGCCGTCCGCGGTTCGGCGAAATGAAACGCGCGCTGAAGCGGCGGTAGCAGCAGTACGGCTGCCAGGCCGGCCAGCGCTCCTCCCAGCATCCACCATTGGGCAGGGTTCGCTATCCGCAACAACCGCAACAGCCCAAGGCGGCGCGAACGGATCGCGACGATCAGCACCAGGTTCCCCAGCACCACGCTGCTGAACGAGGCAGCGCGCGCCTGCTCAGGCAACGCGCCTTGCTTCAGCGCGAAGAAGAACACCAGTGCCACCGCAGCCAACAGGCCACAGCCTTGCAACAGCGCGAACGCCAGCCTGGAAGCACTCAGCAATTGCTCCGTCACGCTGCGCGGCGGACGCCGCATCGACCCCGGATCGGCCGGCTCCGCCTCGAACACGATGGAGCATGCCGGGTTGATGATCATTTCCAGGAACACGATGTGAACCGGCATCAGTGCCAGCGGCGCGCCCGCCAATAGCGGCAGCAGCGCCATCCCGATGATCGGCAGGTGGGCGGCGATCACATAGGTGAGCGCCTTGCGCAGGTTGTCGTAGATGCGGCGCCCCAGCGCGACCGCCTGCACGATGGCGCTGAAATCGTCGCGCAGCAGCACCAGCGACGACGCCTCGCGGGCGACGTCGGTTCCGCGCTCGCCCATGCTGATGCCGATGTGCGCCGCCTTCAGCGCCGGCGCATCGTTGACGCCATCGCCCGTCATCGCAACGATCTCGCCGGCACGCTGCAACGCATTGACGAGGCGCAGCTTCTGCTCGGGCCTTACCCTGGCGAACACATGCACGTCGCGCACGATCTGGCGCAGCGCCGCATCGTCCGCCGCACCGATCTCGGCGCCGCTGACCACGCGCGCGGCCGGCAGCCCGGCTTCGCGCGCAATCGCCTGCGCAGTCGCCGGGTAATCGCCGGTGATCATCACGACGCGGATTCCGGCCTGCCGGCATTCGCGCACCGCGCCAGCCACACCCTGCCGCAGCGGATCGGCCAGTCCGACCAGGCCGACCCAGCGAATGGCTAACGCCCCCGCGCCATGCGGCCAGCCGGCGGCGGCTGGCCGCACGTGGCGGACCGCGGCAACGGCGAGCACGCGCATTCCTTGCGCTGCCAGTTGCCGGGCCTGCACGTGCATTGCTTCCGCCTGTGTCTCATCCAGCCGGCACAAACCGGCGATGGCTTCCGGCGCTCCCTTGGCCGCAACCAGGTATTCGCCCTGGTCGTCTTTCCAGACGTGGACCATGGCCTGCAATTCGGCGGTCAGCGGATATTCATGCACCAGCGACCAGCCGCGCTGGCGTTCGGCCTGGACCGGATCCCGGGTTGCCAGGCTGCGGTGGAAAGCCTTGTCCATTGCATCGAAGGGATCGACTTCGCTCGCCAGGCTGGCATGGGCAAGCAAGGCGTGCGCCGCCGGCGGCAGAGGGCCGGGTTCATCCGGATCCAGCCAATCGCTGCCGCCCGCATAGAGCAATGCGCGTACCGACATCCGGTTCTGCGTCAGCGTGCCTGTCTTGTCGACGCACAGCACGGTGGCCGAACCGAGCGCCTCGATCACCGGCAGACGGCGTGTCAACACCCCGTTGCGCGAAATGCGCCACGCGCCGAGCGCCATGAATACGGTCAGGATCACGGTGAACTCTTCAGGCAACAGCGACATCGCCAGCGTGATCCCGGCCAGCAGGCCATTGAACCAGTCGCCGCGCATGATGCCGTAGAGCACAACGACCAACAGCGAAATCGCGGCGCCGATCAGCGAGAAGCGTTTGACCAGCAGGCCGATCTCGCGTTGCAGTGGGCTGCGTTCCGGCTCCAGTTCCTGCAGCGAACCGCCGATGCGGCCGAGCTCGGTGGCGGCGCCGATCGCGGTCACCCGCGCCAGTCCGCCACCGCGTACCACCAGGGTGCCGGAGTAGATACGCGCGTCTTCTCCGGCGCCTCCGGGCTTCGCCACCGCAACCGATTCGCCGGTAAGCAGCGACTCGTCCAGCAGCAAGTCGTGGCCTTCGAGCAGCACGCCATCGGCCGGCACCCGGTCGCCCTCTTCCAGTACCAGCAGATCGCCCTGCACCACGTCGCGCCCGGGAACCCGCTGGCGCTCTCCGTCCCGGATTACCAGCGCACGCGGGCTCGACAGCTCGCGCAGGGTTTCCAGCACGCGCTCGGTCCGGCGCTCCTGGAACACCGTGATCGCCATCACGATGAACACGAAGCCGAGCAGCATCAGCGCATCGCTGCGTTCGCCCAGCACCAGGTATATCGCCCCTGCGCCCAGCAGCAGCAGGAACATCGGTTCGCGCGCCAGCTCCAGCACGATGCGGTCCAGCGTGCGGCGCGGGGCGCTCGCCAGTTCGTTGGAACCGTGGCGCCGAAGCCGCGCCGCCGCCTCGGCGCCTGACAAGCCGGACCTATCGCGCTGATCGGCCTTCATCGACCTGCACGCGCTCCATGCGTGCCGGAAATACATGCAATTCACGTATCGGCATTTTCATTCGGCCGTGGCGCTCGTCATTGGAAGAACAGACGGATGATGCCGATGCCCTTGTCCGACCGGGTTTGATCTGGCTCAAGAGATGGCGGAACAACGGTGCTCACCATGACAGTTCCGGTTCCCTGAACAACCGCAGCTGGAGAAATGTCCGTGTTCAAGAAAATCCTGGTTCCTACCGATGGCAGCCCGCTGGCCGACAAGGCAGTACATGCAGCCGTGGAATTCGCGCGCCAGAGCAAGGCTGCGATCGTGGGCATTACCGTGGTGGAGCCTTATTCCGCGGCACCGGTATTCGACAGCGCGCACAGCGGCGGCTACGAAGCGTTCCGCCAACGCCAGCAGGAAGTTGCGCAATACCGGCTGTCACGCATCCACAGCGCGGCGTCGCTGTGCGGAGTGCAGTGCGAAACGGTGGTGGCGGAATCGGCTTCGCCGCATCGGGAAATCGTCGACGCCGCGCAGCGCCTCGGCTGCGACGCGATCTTCATGGCTTCGCATGGCCGCAGCGCCATTGCGCAAGTGGTCCTCGGCAGCGAGACGCAGAAGGTGTTGGCTGCAACTACCATACCGGTGATGGTCTATCGCTGAACGACACCGGTGCGCTTGAGTGCCCTTCGCGGCGGCTCAGGTCAGCAGTTGATCGACCATCGCATAGCCTTTTGCCAGCGCAGCCTCCACTGCTTCGTGCTCGGTTCGATAGTCGGCGTCGTCGCCGGATGTCGCCGCCAGTTCACTGGCGCTGCCCGCGTCTTCGCCGGGCTGGCCGATACGCACGGTATAGTCCCATGACGAATGGGCATCGTTACGCGGCAATGCCGACACGTGAACGTCCATGCCGCGATATAACTCGGTACGCCAGTTCTGCTCGTAACTCATCCGCTTTCCCGCAACGATTCCAAGGCGTCATCGTAGCAGCGATCGATCTGAAAACTTTGTGTCAGCGCAAGAAAGCCGGCGTGGCAGCTACGGCTGCGGGCCACCACACCGGCCCGGATATTCAGTATTCAGCTCGATGTCTTCCGCGTTGCTGCCAGCATCGGGAAGGCTTCAAACTCGTCGTTCTTCGTCAGCCGGTCGTTCGCATAATCCTGCGTCAACCCGGAACGTGCCTGGGCCGCCGAGCGGCCGGAAGTCACTGTGGCCGGTTCGATGTATTCGGACTGTGCGTAGAGCTCCTGACTCGGCACCTTGGCCAGTTCCCCCTGCACCTCGGCCCGAGCGGCGCTAGAGTGGAAATCGCCGTAGTCGACATATTCGGTCTGGTCGGCAAAGCAGTAGCCGCCTACTGCCAGCGCCGCCAGCACGATGACATTCTTCGCGTTCATTTTGATTCTCCAAACAGGGTTTGAAGAGCGGCGAAACAAAGGCTCCGCCGCACCATCGACGCGCCACGATGCACTTCGAGCGCATCGATCACACACAGTGTAGGCAGCCCGCAAGCGGCAACAAGGGCGGAAAAAATAAATAAATAATCCACCCCAAAGCGAGAACTTCGGCGCGAGCCAGATATTCCGGCGGGCCGGCTTACTCACATTTACTGTGGCTAATCCTGTGGACAACCGAAATCGCACGCTTGCATCGGATTGATTTGCAAACGCTTTTTTTCGTTGATCAAAATCAAGGCAGGCCGCTTGCGCGAATACGGGCAACGCTACCGGACAGCCGGGCACTGCTCCCGAAAGACGACGGCGGGAACGACATGCCGTCGCCCCCGCCGTGAAAGGCCGCGGCGATGAATCAGGCGCTCAGCGCCTGCATCTCGCTGTACAGGTTGGCCTTGCCTTCGAAACCGATGCCGACCAGGTCGGGCATCGTGATGTAGCCGTTCTTCACCTCGACGCCGTCGGGGAAACCGCCGAACGGCTGGAACAGGTCCGGATAGGATTCGTTGCCGCCGAGGCCGAGGCCGGCCGCGATGTTGAGCGACATCTGGTGGCCGCCGTGCGGGATGCAACGGCTGGGCGACCAGCCGTGCTGGCGCAGCATGTCGAGCGTGCGCAGGTATTCGACCAGCCCGTAGCTGAGCGCGCAGTCGAACTGCAGCCAGTCCCGGTCCGGGCGCATGCCGCCGTAGCGGATCAGGTTGCGCGCATCCTGCATCGAGAACAGGTCTTCGCCGGTGGCCATCGGCTTGTCATAGTAATTGCGCAACACCGCCTGCAATTCGAAGTCGAGCGGATCGCCCGGCTCCTCGTACCAGAACAGGTCGTACTGCGACAGCGCCTTCGCATAGGCGATCGCGGTGTCCATGTCGAAGCGGCCGTTGGCGTCGACGCACAGTTTCTGGCCATCCTGCAGCACGTCCATGATGGCGTCGATGCGGCGCAGGTCCTCGTCGAGCGAGGCACCGCCGATCTTCTTCTTGACCACCGTGTAGCCGCGGTCGATGTAGCTGCGCATCTCGTCCTTCAGCTTGCCCAGGTCCTGGCCCGGATAGTAGTAGCCGCCGGCCGCATACACGAAGATCTCCCGGTTCGGCTTGCCGTCGCCGTAACGGTCGGACAGCAGCTGGAACAGCGGCTTGTTCTCGATCTTGGCCACCGCGTCCCACACCGCCATGTCGATGGTGCCGATCGCGACCGAGCGCTCGCCGTGGCCGCCCGGTTTTTCGTTGGAAAACATGCAATTCCAGATCTTGTGCGGATCGAGGTTGCTGCCCGCGTCGTTGAGCAACGATTCCGGCTTCGCCGCCATGATGCGCGGAATGAAACGCTCCCGCATCAGGCTGCCCTGGCCGTAGCGGCCGTTGGAATTGAAGCCGTAGCCGACCACCGGCTTGCCGTCGCGGATCACGTCGGTGATCACCGCCACCAGGCTCAGCGTCATCTTGCTGAAGTCGATATAGGCGTTGCGGATCGGCGAACTGATGGGGATGGTTTTTTCCCGGATTTCAACGATTTTCATGGCATTTTCCTCGTCTCTGGCGCTTGAGCGGCATGCTCGCTGCATGACCGATAGCTTACGCAAGCCGGAGGCGCCTATAATTCACTGTCTTTCACACGATTATTCACCCAAAGTGAAAACCGAAACCGCATCCGAAATGGCTTTCTTCGTGCTGCTCGCGAAGAAGCCGAGCCTGTCGGCCGCCGCGCGCGAACTCAACATCACCCCGCCCGCGGTCACCAAGCGACTGGCGCAGATGGAACAGCGGCTCGGAGTGCGGCTGCTCAACCGCAGCACGCGCAAGATCAGCCTGACCAGCGAGGGCGAGCTGTACCTGTCGTACGCCACCGCGATCCTCGCCGATATCCGCGAGATGGAAGACCAGGTGTCGAGCAGCCGCGCCGATCCCAAGGGCCTGCTGCGGGTGAACGCCACGCTGGGCTTCGGCCGCACCACGATCGCGCCCATCATCTCCGCGTTCGCGCAGCGCTACCCGGACGTCGACGTGCAGCTGCAGTTGACCGACCGCCCGATCAACCTGGTGGAGGAAGCCTTCGATCTCGGCATCCGTTTCGGCGAACTGCCGGATACGCGGCTGTCGGCGCGCCGCATCATGTCGAACCGGCGTTTCCTGTGCGCGTCGCCGGTCTACCTGAAAAAGTTCGGCGAACCGCGCACGCTGCATGAACTGGCGGCGCACCGCTGCATCATCCATCGCCAGAACGACGAGCCGCACGGCGTGTGGCGCCTGTTCAAGGGACGCAAGGCGGAAACGGTGAAGGTGGACGGCACCCTGTCGAGCAACGACGGCGACGTGGTGCTGAACTGGGCGCTGGACGGCCACGGCATCCTGATCCGCTCCGAATGGGACGTGGCGAAATACCTGGAAAGCGGCCGCTTGCAGGTGGTGCTGAAGGATTACAAGCCGGCGCCGGCCGACCTCGACGTGTTTTACCCGAGCCGGCGCAACCTGCCGGCCAAGGTGCGGGCATTCATCGACTTCCTGGCGGCCAGCATGAGCGACACCGGGATCGGCGCGCGCTGAATTGCTGCGTTGAATTGCCGCGCTGAATCGCGTGTTGGCGGCGACTTGCGTCTCCGGCATTTGTTCCTCCGCAGAACATGATGCCTGCATCCCGATACGATAGCGGCAATGGGCGACGCCCTACGCCTGTACCGGGAAACCATGAAACGACGACATATTCTTGCCGCCCTGGCGCTCGTCCTGCTGCTGGCCGGCGTGGCGATCGCCGTCCGCGCTCTCCGCATCCCGCCCACGCTGTCGAACCGCGTCGCGCTGCACGGCCTGGTCGGCTGGCCGGGGCGCGAACAGCTTGTCCACATCGAGGTTCCGCCCGGCGCCAGCCAGCTGGCGTTCAATCTGTACGGTCCCGGCAGTGCCGCCGCGCTCGATGCCTACGTGCGTTTCGGCGCGGCGCCGACCGCTACTGCCTTCGATGCCGACAGCACCGGCCCGGCCCCACACAAATTAATCGTCATTGCGGCACCGCGCCCCGGCACCTACTACCTGCTGCTGCGCGGCGCGCGCGGCTTCGCGGCGCGGGTATCGCTGCTCGCCAGCTACGCGCTGTCGGGCCAGGCCTTCAAGACCGGCATGCATGCCCATCGCCTGTATAACGGTGGCGAAAGCGGTGACGACAGCGGCCCGCCCGAGCCGGAACCGCAATTCGACTACGGCGTGGTGCGCGACTGGGACATTTCGCACCTGCATGACGCCGAAGTGTGGAAGCCGGACGGCAGCATCGATTTCCCGCTGATCGACCGCGTCTATGCCGGCCATGCCCGGCACGGCGCAAAAGTGATCAAGACCTTCGGCTCGGTACCGACCTGGGCCGCGCTGCGTCCGCACGAGGCCAACCGGCAATACCCGGCCTGGCCCGGCGCCAAATCCGGGCCGCGCGACCTCGATCAGTACGAGGATTACGTGTTCCGCTTCGTGTCGCATGAGAAGAACGCGCTGTGGGCGGTGGAAGGCTGGAACGAACCCTATGCCTGTCCGGGCGACCCGACCGAGTTCACCACGATGACGCCGACCCGCTTGGCCGACGTGCAAAAGCGCCTCTACCTTGCCACCAAGCGCGTCGATCCGCGCATCCTCGTGTTCTCCCCGGCCCAGGCTTACCTGTGCGGCATCCCGACCACCCTCGATGCCCGCACCTCGCAGAATGAACCGATCTGGAAATTTTTCGACGCGCTCGCCTGGCATGCCTACAACCGCTCGGCGAAAGGCAATGCGGGGCCGAGCTATGCGCGGGAAGTCGAGCAGGTGCGGGGTTACCTGGCTGCGGCCGGACTCGGCAACATGCCGATCGCGGATACCGAACACGGCTGGCTGGAGGCGCCGAAGGAAGGCGGCGCCGCATTCCGCGCAATGCCGGACGCCGCAAAAGGCGAGGTGCTGTACGACACCGCCCGGCTCGCGAAAAGCCTCGGCCTTCTGGCCGTGGTCTGGTACGGCTATGACGACGACCTGATCGGGCGGCCCATGACGAGCCGGGCGATCTCAGCGCGCCTGGAGCAGAGTTACCGGGATTTGGACACGCATTAGTGGTTTTACTTCCGGCACGGTTGCCCGGATGCCCCGAGTTTCCGCGGCGCCAGCTCCCTCTCCTGCCTGTTGATTTTCCGCAGCCCGTTTCGCATTATCGTCGCCCGCCGGAATGAACTTCCCTCGCCCGGGCCGCCTCTTACTCAGGACGGCCGCAGGCAATGCCTTCGCATGCCCGGATCGCCGAACGCTGTTCACATATGGACCCCGCAAGGAAATGCCGAAAGGCGTTCGGGAAGTGGTGACACCCCGTGAAGCGAACACCGATTTACAGTCGCTCCGCCCGCAGGCAGCGCACGGGCCGCAGCCCGTTTGAGGAGAAAGCGGTCCGCAGTGCCGAAAGCGGATCGCCCGAGACAAATTCCGGCGCCTCCGGACAACAGGCGCCCAATCCGCCTCCCGGACGCAAATCGCGCCTGCGCGCCTTTGCCGGGCGGCACGAAAAACTGATGCTGGTGTTTTCCGCGGCCTTGCTTACCGCGCTGTGCTTTTTCACCTACATCGCCGCGACCTCCGCCCCGCGCCTGACCCAGAAAGACATCGACGCCGCGGTGATGCATACCTTGCGCACCGCGGTCCTGCCGTCGCAGGAAGCCAGGGCCTATGAAAAAATCCGGCCCTCGGTGGTGCGCGTGGCGCAACAGACCAACGGCGGCGCACACAGCGAAACCAAGGGCGTGGGCACCGGCGTGGTAATCATCAACAACGGCACGATCCTGACCTGCCTGCACGTGATCCAGGGCGGCGGCGATCATTTGCGGGTGCGCTTCGCGGACGGTTCTGAATCGGATGCCGTCGTCGTCGCCCGACAGCCGGAAAACGATCTCGCGGTGATCCGCGCGCTCACCATCCCGGACGACCTGGTTCCCGCCACCATGCGCTCGTCGCGTTCGCTCGCCACCGGCGACCGGGTGGTCGCGGTCGGCTTTCCGTTCGACATCGGGCCGTCCGCCTCCTCCGGCATCGTGTCGGGCCTGAACCGCACCTACCATTCGCCGGAAGACGGCAGCACCTTGAACAAGCTCATCCAGTTCGATGCGGCGGCCAATCCCGGCAATTCCGGCGGCCCGCTGATCACGATGGAGGGAGAAGTGGTGGGCGTCGTGACCGCCATCCTGAGTCCGCACGAGCAAGGCACCTTCATCGGCCTCGGCTTTGCGGTTCCCATCGAATCCGCGGCCGGCGCGCTGGGCGAATCGCCGTTCTGACAACGCTTTCTTCAAGGGGAATTTCCGACATGGACGACATCAAGGGCAGTTTCGGCAATCATGGCTCCGACATCGCCGAGCGCATGGAGCGCATCCTGTACGAAGTGAAACGGGTGGTGGTCGGGCAGGACCACTTTCTCGAACGGGTGCTGGTGGCGATTCTCGCCGGCGGCCACCTGCTGGTGGAAGGCGTGCCCGGCCTGGCCAAGACCCTGACCGTGAAAACGCTGGCGCGCACGATCCGCGGCAGCTTTCACCGCATCCAGTTCACGCCGGACCTGGTGCCGGCCGACCTGATCGGCACCCGCATCTACAACCAGAAGACCGGGGAATTCTCGACTTCGCTCGGCCCGGTGTTTTCCAACCTGCTGCTGGCCGACGAGATCAACCGTGCGCCGGCGAAGGTGCAAAGCGCGCTGCTGGAAGTGATGCAGGAAGCGCAGGTGACGATCGCCGGCATCACCTACCGCGTGCCGGAGCCTTTCCTGGTGATGGCGACGCAGAATCCGATCGAAACCGAAGGCACCTACCCGTTGCCGGAGGCCCAGGTCGACCGCTTCATGATGAAAGTGCTGGTCGGCTACCCGAGCGAAGAGGAAGAGGTCGTGATCGTCGACCGCGTCACCGGCGGCGACCAGGAAGTGGCGGCCGTCACCACTACCGAGGATCTGGCCTCGCTGCAACGCCACTGCCGCGACTGCTACGTCGACCCGTCGCTGGTGCGCTATGCGGTGCGGCTGGTGGCGGTCACCCGCGATCCGGGGCGCCACCAGTTGCCCGACCTGGCGAAATACCTGAGCTGGGGCGCCAGCCCGCGCGCCTCGATCCACCTGGTGGAAGGGGCGCGGGCCCTGGCGCTGCTGCGCGGCCGCCAGCACGTATTGCCGGAAGACCTGGTGGACCTGGCGCCGGACGTGTTGCGGCATCGCTTGTCGCTGTCGTACGAAGCGCTGGCCGACGGCATCGCCGCCGACCAATTGGTCCTGCGCATCCTGAAACAATTCCCGCCACCGGAAAAGGTGCTTGAAAGCCATGTCAGGGTCGAAGCCAACGCCTGAGGCGACGCTGCGGCGCCTCGAAATGACCGTGCTGCGGCGGCTGGACGGCTTGCTGCACGGCGACTATCACACGCTGTTTCGCGGTCTCGGCATCGATCTGGCCGATCTGCGCGAATACCAGTACCAGGACGACGTGCGGCATATCGACTGGAATGTCACTGCGCGGCTGCAGACGCCGTATGTGAAGGAATTCTTCGAAGAACGCGAGATAACCGCGTGGTTCCTGCTCGACCTGAGCCCGTCCGAGGATTTCGGCTCGCAGCAGGTCAGCAAGCGCACCCAGGCGATCGAGCTGACCGCGATACTGGCCAGCGTGCTGAACCGGCACGGCAACCGCTTCGGCGCGGTGTTCTACGGCACCCGCGTGGATACCGTGATACCGGCGGCGGCCGGGCGCAGGCAGATCCTGCAACTGCTGCACCGGATGGGCCGGCGCGACGCGACGCCCGCGCCCAATACCGGCACCCGCCTGCAAGACCTGCTGCAGACCGCCGCGCGCGTGATGCAACGCCGTTCGCTGGTGTTCGTGATATCCGATTTCATCACGCAGCCCGGCTGGGACAAGCCGCTCGCCGCGTTGACGCAGCGCCATGACGTGATCGCGATCCGCCTGTTCGACCCGCTTGAAATGGATTTGCCGGACCTGGGCCTGCTGACCGTCCAGGATGCCGAAACCGCCGAACAGTTGCTCGTCGACACCCACGACCGCGGTTTCCGCAGCCGCTTCGCAGCCGCGGTCGCCGAGCGCGAAAACGCGTTGCATGAAGGCTTGGCCGATGCCGGCGCGGACGTGCTCGAACTATCGACCGAAGACGACATCGTCGATGCGCTGTTTCGTTTTTCGCAGTTGCGCAAGAATGCCAGCCGCCTTGCCACCGGCGGCATCGCGCAACCATGGAGACAATCATGAGGTTCCTCTGGCCGGAAATGCTGTGGCTGATGCTGCTTCTGCCGTTGCTGGTGCTGCTGTACGTGGTGGTGCTGCGCCGGCGCAAGAAGCTGGCGTTGCAATATGCCGGGCTGGCCACCGTCAAGACCGCAATGAGCGGTGCCCAGCGCTTCAAGCGCCACCTGCCGCCGGCGCTGTTCCTGCTGGCGCTGGCGCTGATGCTGCTCGCGGTTGCCCGGCCGGTCGCGGTAGTGACCCTGCCCTCGGAAAACAAGACGATGATCCTGGCGCTCGACGTATCCGGCAGCATGCGTGCGCACGACGTGCTGCCCAGCCGCTTCGACGCCGCGATTTCCGCCGTCAAGACCTTCATCCGGCAGCAGCCGGCCAACACCCGGGTCGGCCTGATCTCCTTCGCCGGCGCCGCGAGCATGATCCAGCCGCCCACCACCAACCGCGAAGACCTGCTCGGCGCGCTCAATCGCCTGCAACTCCAGTACGGCACCGCCGTCGGCAGCGGCATACTGGTGTCGCTGAAGGCGATTTTCCCCGACGTGAGGTTCAACCTGTCCTCGTCCGATCCGCGCAAGATCGACGACGGCGAAAGCAGCATGGCAAAGTCGCTGGATAAGCCGCGGGGCAACCAGGACAACGCCGCCGCTTTCAAGCCGGTGCCGCCCGGTTCGTATGGCGCCGCGGCCATCATCCTGCTCACCGACGGCCAGACCACCACCGGCCCCGACCCGGTACTCGCTTCGCAAATGGCGGCCGACCGCGGCGTCAAGGTCTACACCATCGGAGTCGGAACGGTGGCCGGCGAGATCGTCACAGGCGACGGCTGGGCCTTCCACAGCAGCCTCGATGAAGGCGCGCTGAAAGACATCGCGAAAACCACCAAGGGCGAGTATTTCTATGCGGGCACCGCGAAAGACTTGTCGCGCATCTACTCCACGCTCAATTCGCGCGTGGTCCTCGAAAGGAAGGAAACCGAAACGACCGCCCTGTTCACCGCCTGCGCGGCCTGTCTGGCGGCGGCGTCCGCGCTGCTGTCGCTGCTTTGGTTCAATCGCATCGTCTGACGGCAAGAGCTCCGGCACGGCCTTGCCCGTGCATCGTCACCACTGTGCGGGATCAGTTCCCAGCGCCACCGGAGGCCGCGCGAAGCGCGGCATCGTTTCCGGCATCTGCTCCACCGGCGCGACCGCCGTAATCCGGCCGAACGGCGAATCGATCTCCTGCAACCACGGCCGCACTTCTTCAGCGTGCATCTCGGGCGCCTGCAAGCCATCCGCCACGCGTTCCATGCGCTGGAGCCAGCGTCCGGTCTGCGCCAGCGACACCCGCACCAGCCAGCTGCCGCCTTCGGTCGCGCGCCTGTGCAACGCGATCATTGCGCCGAACGCGGCAAGGTAACCGCTTGCATGGTCCAGCCCCTGGCACGGCAGCTTGCCGGGACCAGCGAGGCCGGCCGCCTGCCCTTCTTCCCAGGCGATGCCGGTAGCCGACTGCACCAGACTGTCGAAGCCGCGCCGCTCCTTCCACGGCCCCACGTGACCATATGCGGACAAGCTGACGTACACCAGCCCGGGACGCCGCGCGCACAATTCCTCGGGAGAAAACCCTTGCGCCGCCAGGGCTCCGGGCCGATAGGCTTGCAGGAATACATCCGCCTCGCGTGCCAGCCCGTGCAGCGTGTTGCGCCCTTCTTCGCTGCGCAGGTCGATCCGCGCCGAACGCTTGCCGCGCCCGGTATCGATCACCAGCGGTTCGATGTTCGGCAAATGAGCGGCGCTCACCGCCAGCACTTCGGCCCCGTGCTGGGCCAAGGTGCGCGCGGCGACCGGTGCCGCAATCACGCGTGACAGGTCGAGCACGCGCACACCGGACAACGGCCGCTCGGACGGCACCCCGCGCCCCAAAGGCTGCGGCGGCGCGTCGCCGATGCGCAGGATTTCGAACAAGGGCAAGTCCGCCAGCGCGACTGCCTGCGGATGCGCGCGCCACTCGTCCGGACTGCGGATCAAGGCCGCGCACATCCCCGCCTCGGCCAGCCGGGCATCGAGCTCGGCCGCATTCCATTTCGCAATGGCAGCGGCGGCCGCCTCGCGGCTGTCGTCGCATTGCAGGATGCGCAGGATACCGTCGCGGTGGTGCGGAAAATTCGCATGCAGCTGGACCCAGCGGCCGTCGCCCGCCTGGAAAAAACCGGTCAGCGGGTTGCGTATTTCAACCGGCGGCCGGCCGTCGATCGACAGGTAGCGTTCGCTGCGAAACATCGCCAATGCCCGCCGCGCATCGACCTGCACGGATTGCCGGCGCCCGCTGCGCAGCCGCCACAACTCGGCTGCCACCAGCGCCTGCGCCGCGATGGTCGATGCCGCCAGGGTACCGACCGCGAATACCGATGGCAACTGCGCATCGGGGTTGGTGAAGTGGATATCGGCAAGAGCGGCCGGGTCGCCGCCGGCTTGTTGCCAGAGAGATTGCAGAGCGCCGCTGGGATCCATGGTGCCTCCGGAGGGAATTTCTGGAGACAGTGTAGCGAACCGGGCGGGAAGCTGCTTGCGGCGAAATGCCAGGTCGCGGGGAGCGATAACGATAGCTTCCGGCGCGGAGGATTCCCGCCGCGCCGGGGCGCCCGCTCAGTCCAGATCCTCCCACTTCTCCGCGCTTGCTCCCGCCAGCGCCCTCACCCGCTCCTCGTCGCGCCCGAACTCGGCGGCCGGGCCGGAGTAGACGATGTTGCCATCGTCGAGCACATACGCGCGGTCCGCGATTTCCACCGCGGCGCGCACGTTCTGTTCGATCAGCAGCACCGACATGCCCTCGCCGCGGGCGGCAACGATGACCTTGAACACTTCCTGCACGATCAGCGGTGCAAGGCCTTGCGAAGGTTCGTCGAGCAGCAGCAGCTTGGGGTTGAGCAGCAGCGTGCGCGCGATCGCCAGCATTTCCTGCTCGCCGCCGGAAAGCTGCCGCCCCTTGTTGCCCTTGCGCTCTTCCAGCCGCGGGAACAGCTGGTAGATGCGCTGCACGTTCCAGGGGCCGGGGCGGTCGACCGGCACGCGCAAATTTTCGTCGACGGTGAGGTTGGCGAAGATGCGGCGGCCCTCGGGAACGAAGCCGACGCCAAGCGTCGCGATCCGATACGCCGGCCAGCGGGTGGTGTCGTTGCCGAAGATCTCGATCGTGCCTTCGCGCGCCGGCGTCAGTCCCATCAGGCTGCGCAGCGTGGTGGACTTGCCGGCGCCGTTGCGGCCGAGCAGCGTGACCAGTTCGCCCTGATCGACGTTGAAGTCGATGCCTTTCAGGATATGGCTCTTGCCGTAGTAGGTGTGCAGGCCGGTGACTTTGAGTGTGCTCATGCCGCTTTCCCCAGATAGGCGGCCTGCACGGTGTCGCTGGCGGCAATCTCGTCCGGCGTGCCTTCCGCCAGCACCGAGCCTTCTGCCAGCACCGTGATGCGGTCGGCCAGGTTGAAAATCACGCGCATGTCATGCTCGATCAGCACGATGGTCAGGTTCTGCAGCTTGTGCAGCTTGCGGATCAGCTTCGCCGTGTTGTACGTTTCCTGGTGCCCCATGCCGGCGGTCGGTTCGTCCAGCAGCAGCAGCCGCGGCCGCAGCGCGAGCGACATCATGATCTCGGTGGCGCGCTGATCGCCATGCGACAGCTCGCCGACCAGGCGGTCGGCATGCGCGCTCAGTCCGCCGAGGTCGACCAGGTCGCGCACCTGGGCTTCGATGCGGTCCTTCAGATCGCGCGACATCCATATCTTGCCGCGCAGTCCGTTCGCGATCTCGACCGGAATACGAATGTTTTCGCGCACCGTAAGTTCCGGGAATATCTCGGTGATCTGGAAAGTACGTGCCATCCCGATCTGCACCCGGCGGTGGGAAGGCATGCCGGTGATGTCATGGTTGTCGAACAGAATGCGGCCCGAGGTGGGCGCGAAGGCGCCGCTGATCATGTTGAAGAAGGTGGTCTTGCCGGCGCCGTTGGGGCCGATTACCGCGCGCAATTCGCCCGGTTCCACCGTCATCGTGACGTCGCGCACGGCGATCAGGCTGCCGAAGTGGCGCGACACGTTTTCGACTTTGAGCATGCTCATGCGGTTTTCCCCTTGAACAGGCCGAGCACGCCGCGCGGGAAGAACAGCACGATCAGCACGAAGAAGATGCCGATGAAGAACATCCAGTTCTGCGTCTGGCTCGACACGTAATCCTGCAGCACCACGAAGATCGCGGCGCCGACCAGCGGCCCCCAGAACGAACGCATGCCGCCCAGCACCGCCATGATCACGAAATTGCCCGACAGCGTCCAGTGCAGCGCGCGCGGATCGGTGAAGTTGTTCAGCAGTCCGTACAGCGCGCCGGCGAGGCTGGCGAAGAAGCAGGAGATGACGAACGCGATCCAGATGTGCAACTCGATCGGAATGCCGAGGAAGCGCGCGCGCTGTTCGTTTTCACGGATCGCCAGCAAGGTGCGCCCGAACGGCGAACGCAACAGCAGCGTCATCACGCCGGCGGCGGCCGCAAAGATCGCCAGCACCATGTAGTAGTACGCCTTGTCGTTGCCCAGGATGTCGACGTGCATGAAGCCGAGATCGACCGGCAGCCGCTTCCAGCCGGTCAGGCCGTCGTCGCCGCCGGTGACGCTGCGCCAGCGGAACGCGATGAAGTAGAACACCTGGCCGAACGCGATGGTGACCATCGCAAAGTAGATGCCGCGCAGCTTCACGATCAGTGCACCGATGACGGCGCCGGCCAGCGTGCCGACCACGACCGCCATCAGGATGCCGGCGCCGGTGCTCGGCACCAGGTATTTCAGCGTCATGCCCACCCCGTAGGCGCCGAGGCCGAAATAGGCGGCATGGCCGAACGACAGCACGCCGGTGAAGCCGAGCAGGAAGTTGAC
>CBIHOK010000065.1:0-19582 GCA_966211575.1 uncultured Noviherbaspirillum sp. | reverse complement strand
TTCCAGATCGTGCCCAGGCCCAGCAGCAGCATCAGGCCGCCGCCGTAGTAGTCCTTGTTCCAACGGCTTAGCCAGCCTTTTGGCGTGGTCTCGCTCATTGCTTGTCTCCTTGGGTTTTCTAATAATTAAGTATTGCGGAATACGGCATGCCCCGTTGGCATTCAGGGCCATCCGTATTTTGCACCCAATTGCCTTTCGTTTCAGCTCAGAATTGCCTTTGCAATCGTATTGCGCTGGATTTCGCTGGTGCCGGTGACGATGCGGTACAAGCGCAAGCGGCGGAAGATGAATTCGACAGGATGATTTTTTGTCACGCCCACGTTGCCGTGGATCTGCATCGCCTTGTCGGCGATCTCGAAGCATTTCTCCGACACGAACAGCTTGCACATCGACGCTTCCTTGCGGATGTCCTTGCCGGCATCGGCGCTCGCCGCCGCGGCCATCACCATGCTTTCACACGCATACAGCGAAGTCGCCATGTCGGCCAGCATGTGCTGGATCGCCTGGAAGCGGCTGATCGGGCCGCCGAACTGCTGGCGGCGGTGCGCGTAGTCGATCGCCATCCGGTACGCTTGCCGCGCCAGACCGATCATCGTCGGGCAGTGCAGCAGCCGGTTCACGCTGACGCGGTTCATCGCAATCTTGAAGCCGCTGCCCTCCTCGCCGATCAGGTTTGCGCGCGGCACCCGCACTTCCTGCATGTCGATATCGGCATCGACGTGTTGGCCGGTCATCGGCAGATAGTCGTACGACAGCGTGACGCCGGGACGGTCGAGATCGACCAGGATCGCCGATATGCCGTCCGCGCCCTTGTCGGGATCGGTCACGCACATCGTGATCGCGAAGTCGGCAAACGCGGACGCGCTGATGTAGTGCTTGCGGCCGGTGATCACATAATCGTCGCCATCCTTCACCGCGCGCGTCTTGATGCTGGCGACGTCGGAGCCGGATGCGGGTTCCGTCATCGCGAAGCACGAACCCTTTTCTCCGCGCACGCAAGGCAGGATGTAATTCTCCAGCTGATACGGCGTCGCATACTTGACCAGGTTGCCGATGCGCGAAGGGCCGCCCCAGTCGCCCAGCACGTGCGGGAACAGGATCGCGCCGGAAGCCGCCACGTCGTCTTTCAGCAGGCACAGCTCGCTGACGCTCAGGCCCTTGCCGCCCAGCTCGGGCGGCAGCTGCAAGCCGTAAAACCCGAGTTCGCGCGAGCGGCGCCAGATGCCGCGTACCATCTCTTTCGAAAACTTGTCTTCATAGCCCAGGCCTTCGCGTTTCTCGAAAGGAATCAGTTCATCTTCAATGTAGGCACGCAGCTTTTCGCGCAGCGCGGACAGTTCGGCGGACAGTTCGGGATTGGCAGGAAAACTCATCTGTCGTCTCGTGAAGGAAGTGGAAGTCATTCATATTGACAGCCTCATACCTGCATGGGATTATTTGAGCCGCTATTTTCATAACGCATTGGAATGAAGTGCGACTCGAGGACATCGATTATTTCCTGGCCGTCGCCGAGGCCGGACATGTGGGCCGCGCGTCGGAACAGATGGGCGCAACGCAGCCGGCGCTGACCAAGGGCGTGCAGCGGCTGGAACGGGAACTGAAGCTGCAACTGTTCGACCGCACCGCGAAGGGAATGCTTCTTACGCCTGCCGGCGAAACCTTCTACGAACGGGTGCGCAACGTGCGCTCCGGCCTGAACGACGCGATCAAGGAAGCGAACGATCTCCACCTCGGCAAGATGGGCCTGGTGCGGGCCGGGGTTTCGCCGATCTACGTCGAGCATTTTTTCCGCGATGCCTGCGCGGAACTGCTGCGGCAGCGACCGGCCGCCAAGGTACAAGTGACGATGGGCTTGAATGACAGGCTGTTCGCCGCGCTGCGTGCCGGCGACCTGGATTTCTGCATCAGCGCGCTGCGCAACACGACCGACGCGGATTTCGAGCGCGAACCGCTGTTCACGGACAACCTGTACGCGGTCGCACGCGAAGATCATCCGATCTTCCTGCTTCCGGAGCTTCACTTTGCCGAGCTGGCGAAATGGTCCTGGATACTTCCGGGCAGCAAGGTGATGGCGCGCCGCGCGGTCGAGGCGGGTTTTGCGAAACACGGATTGCCGCCGCCGAACGTGGCGATCGAATCGAATTCGACGATCGCGTCATTGATGGGGATGGTGAAGGCCACCGATCTGCTGAGCGTGACCGGGGAATCGACGCTGCAGCGCGCAGCCGGCGCCGGTTTGCGTCCGATCCCGCTGCAGGAAGCCAATTGGCCGCGCGTGATCGGCATCACGACCCGGCGCGGCGCCTATCTGTCGCCGCTCACGCAGCGGATGCTGGAATTGCTGCGTGAGCGCGGCAAGCGGCCGATCGTTACTGCGCGCTGATCTTGTTGTCGCGCACCACCTTGCCGTAGGTGTCGTACTCTTCCTGGATGAACTTCGCGAATTGCTCGGGCGTCGTGTGATCGACACGGAAGCCGACGTTTTCCAGCTTTTTCTTCGACTCGGGGTCATTCACGAATGCCTTGATCACCTCGTTCCAGCGCGCAACCGCCTCCGCCGGCATGCCTTCGGGGCCGACCAGGCCGAGCCAGCTGCCGGCATCCAGCGAAGGAAAGCCGATTTCGGACAGCGACGGCACGTCGGGCAGCGCCGGCGAGCGCTCCTTGCTGGTCACCGCAAGCGGACGCACGCGCCCGGTCTTGATCGCCTGCAACGCCGGCGCGATGGCCACGATACCTGCCTGCACCTGCCCGCCTTCCAGGTCCATCAGCATTTTCGAGCCGCCGCGATACGGCACATGCAAGGCCTTGATGCCGTAATGCTGCTTGACCAGTTCGAAAGTCAGGTGCATCGAGGTTCCCATCCCCGGCGTGCCGTAGGTCAGCGCTTCCGGATGCTGCTTCGAATAGGTGACGAATTCGCCGAAGGTCTTGATCGGCACCGAGGTGTTGACCAGCACCACGTGCGGTGAAATCGTGACCAGCGAGATCGGCTTGAAATCCTTCAGCACGTCGTAGCCGGGATGCGCGTATAGCGCATGGGCGACGGTGTGGTTGCCGCCCAGCGTCAGCAGCGTATAGCCGTCCGGCTTCGCGCGTGCCACCTTGGCCGCGCCGATGTTGCCGCCGCCACCGGAAACATTATCGATCACCACCGATTGCCCCAGTTTCTGCGCGGCGAATTTGCCGAGCATGCGGGCCACGGTGTCGAATTGTCCGCCGGCCGAAAACGGCACGACGATGTGGACCGGCTCCGCCGGATACTTGGATTCGGCGTTGGCGAAGGTGGCAGCTGCCAGCACGCCGCAGGCGACCACCGCCTTCATGAATGAGCTTGTCTTGATCATCAGTATCTCCTCTTCGTGATATCGGTCCGGCCCGCCGTATTCCCGGGCCGAAAGCAAGCCTGTTGCTCGCGAATGGGAATCCTACTTCCAGGCGCCGGGCCTCATCATGCCAGTAGCGTCTTCATTCATGCCGGAGCGTTATCGCGGCCTGCATTGCCTTATTCCGCAGCGTTATCGTAAAACCGCAAGCTCTTATCATCGGTGCACGGGTGGCCTCCTATCATCAGTCATCTTTCACGACAAGAGGTTTCCATGAACCAAGGACGCTTTACCAGCCGCGCGGCCCGCTATTGGGGCGACCGCCCGGCCATCCTGTTTCGCGACAATGCCATCAGCTTCGCCCAGCTGGACGAGCGCTCCAACCGGCTGGCGAACGCGCTGCTTGCGCTCGGCGCGACCAAGGGAGACCGGATCGCGGTGCAATCCTGGAACCGGCCGGAACTGATCGAACTCGAATGCGCGCTGTACAAGGCGGGGCTGGTGAAGGTCGCGCTGAATGCGCGCCTGTCTCCGGCCGAAGTGGTCGAGACCGTCACCAACGCCGAACCGGTGATCATGATCGTCGGCCCGGGCCATCTGTCTTCGCTGGCCGGGATCGCGTCGCAACTGACCTCGGTCCGGAAGTTCATCGCGATCGAGCAGGCGCAGGAAGGCTTTCTCGATTACGAAGCGACGCTGGCCGGCGCCGCGAACATCAATCCCGATGTGGAAATGGCGCCCGAAGACCTGGCGGTGCTGCATTACACATCGGGCTCCACCGGCAAGCTGAAGGCGGCGATGCAGACGGTCGGCAACCGGATGGCGTCGCTGCGCAAGGTGGTGATGGGCCGCATGCGCGCGCAGCCGGGCGACGTGCTGGCGCTGTCCGGCCCGATCACGCACGCCAGCGGCATGTTCATCCAGCCCTTCCTGTTCCAAGGCGGCACCATCCTGCTGCACGAACGCTTCGATCCTGAAGCGTTCCTGGCGGCGATCGAAAAGCACAAGGTCACGCACAGTTTCGTGGTGCCGACCATGATCAACATGCTGGTCGCGCATCCGCGCATCAAGGATTTCGACCTCGGTTCGCTGCGCGTTTTGACCTACGGCTCGGCGCCGATCGCGCCTTCGCGCATCCGCGAAGCCTGGCATGACCTGGGACCGGTGCTGTCGCAGGGCTACGGCGCCGGCGAAACCACCGGCGGCCTGGTCGCCCTCACCACCGAGGACCACCGGCTCGCGATCGAACAGGGACAGGAAGAATTGCTGACTTCCTGCGGCCGCGCGTTCAGCGAAGCGCAGGTGAAACTGGTCGACGATGACGGCAACGAAGTCAAGCCGGGCGAGATCGGCGAGATCGTGATCCAGGGACCGGACGTGTTCGCCGGCTACTGGCGCGAGCCGGAACTGAGCGCGGCGGCGCTGAAGAATGGCTGGCTGCATACCGGCGACCTGGCCCGCATGGACGAGCGCGGCTTCCTCTACATCGTCGACCGCAAGAAGGAGATGATCATCTCCGGCGGCTTCAACGTGTATCCGACCGAGATCGAGCAGGTGTTGTACCGCCACCCGGCGATCTATGAAGCCTGCGTGATCGGCGTGCCGGATCCGGTCTGGGGCGAGGCGATCAAGGCGGTGGTGGTGCTGCGCGAGGGGCACGCGGCCACCGAAGCCGAGCTGATCGAACACTGCCGCACCTTGCTGGCCGACTTCAAGAAGCCGCGCTCGGTCGATTTCGTCGGCGAACTGCCGAAGAACGCGAACGGCAAGCTGTCGCGCAAGGACGTGAAGGAGCGCTACTGGGCCGGGCAAACGCGTCGGGTTGCGTAAGTGCCGTTCACATTCGAAGGAGGCATGCCGGCATGAACAGCATGGCGCAGGAAACGGCCGCAGGGCCGGTGCAGGATTGGCCGCAGCCGCTCGCCGGCGTGCGGGTCATCGATTTTTCGCAGCTGCTGCCGGGACCCTACTGCACCCATCTGCTGACGGAACTGGGCGCGGAAACCATCAAGGTCGAAGCGCCCGGCGGCGACCCGTTGCGGAAGATGAGTTCGGCGAAATTCAATTTCTACAATCGCGGCAAGCAATCGGTGTGCGTCGATGCGCGGCAGCCGGAGGCGCGCGACTTCCTGCTGCGCCTGATTGCCGACGCCGACGTGGTGGTCGAAGGATTCCGCCCGGGCGCGATGGACCGCCTCGGGCTGGGCTACGAGGCGGCGCGCGCAGTCAACCCGCACCTGGTCTATGCGTCGATCAGCGGTTATGGGCAGACCGGTCCCTATGCACGCTGGCCGGGGCACGACGTGAACTTCGTTGCCGCCGGCGCCTATTTCGCCGATTCGCTCGATATCAACAACGGCAGCATGCAGCGCCCTCGCCTGCGGATTTCCGATCTGTCGGCCGCGATGTCTAGCGCGTTCGTGATCGCCGCGCTGTTGCGCACGCCGCGCGAGCAGCGCAGCGCGACGCATCTCGACGCCAGCATGTTCGATGCGATGGCGCACCTGATGCTGCCGCCGATACTCGGAATGAACGCGGAAACCGCCGCCGACCCGACGCTGCGCGCGGATGTGCTGGCCGATGTCGCGCTGTATCGGACTGCCGACGGCCAGGCGATTTCGATCGCCACGCTGGAAGACAAGTTCTGGCTCAACCTCGTGAGCGCGCTGCGCGAGCGTTTCCCGGAAATCGCCGATCCCCGCTGGACCGAACGCGCGGGCCGCACCGCGCACAAGCGGGAGCTGGCGACACTGCTCGCGCGCGTGTTCGAAAGCCTCACGCTTGCCGAACTCGAGCAATTGCTGTCGCCGGAACAAATCTGCTGGACCAGGGTGGTACGCGGCGACGATCTGCTGCGCGACCCGCAGGTCCTCGCGCATGGCCTGGTGGCGGATACTCCCCGCGGCCGCCGGCCGACTTTCCCGATCGCGTTGAACGGCAGCCGGGCGCCGGCGACCGCCGACGGCCCCGAACTGGGTGAACATACGCAGCAACTGATGGCTGCCTACCCAGCCAAAGCCGGCGGTGCATGAAGCGCGCGCATTCGCGCAGCGGGAATCAGCGGCGCTGCCTGCCCCACTGCACCAGGAACAGATGCCATAGGCGTTTCCAGGTTTGCCAGTTGTGGCGGCCGGGAATCGCGAATACCCGTTCCGCCGGCAATGCCTGCGCCAGCAATTCGTTGGCGCGGGCGAACTTGTCGCGCCTGCCATAACCGATATAGACCGGAAAGGCGTCCCTTTTCTGCAGCGCATGCTGCTTGAGCCAGGACCATAGCTGGCGCGGATGGTCGTGCGCGGCAGTCTCCCCCGGTTCCCAGCGGCGCACGTCGCCGGCCGCGCCGATCTCGTCGATCAACGCCTTGTTGCCCAGGTAAGGCGCGAGCAGCGCGACGCCGCTGATGGCGGCCGCATGGCGTGCCGCATAGGACGCGGCGCCGAAAGCGCCGAGCGAAATGCCGACCAGCCAGACTTCCTTGTAGCCGACCTGGCGGGCCGCCGCGATCACATCGTCGGTGATCCGTTCGAACAGGGATTTGGTTGCGTAGTAGCCGAAGTGCAGATCGATTGCCACTGCATCGGCTGCGATGCGATGGCGCCGCAGGTCTTCGATGAAGCCGTGCCGTTCGAAGTCTTCCGCCAGGTCGTCGATCCCCGGCAGGAAGACCAGCAGCGTGCGGTTTTTCTGCTGTGCCGGATATTCGAGCCGCAGTACCGGATTCGGCGTGCCGTCCAGTATGCCGAACCGCGGCGCGAACAGGGAAAGTCTTGCAAGAACGCTGCGGTTAAGGCGTTTGAGCCGATAGGAAAGCGTGGTAAGCATGAACGATAGCCAGGGAAAGCGGAGAACGGCAAGCGTTGCCGCTGCAGCCATTTTCCGCCCGGCTCGCGGCGCCCGGCTTTGACGGGCCTCAATCCGTCCGCCACCGCAGCTTTCATCATGGCGACGGGAGGATGGCTGGCATCGTCCGTGAGCCGGCCCGATGACGATGAATCGATTTCAATATTCCCCGTCCGGCGAACGCAGCCTGCGGACCACGTTCGGGGCGTGGTGCTTCGGCGCCTATGCCTGGGCCGTTTTTGTCGTATTGGTGCTCGCATTCGGCATCGCGGGCGGATTTCCCGGCGGCCGCCCGCGTGCGCGGCGGCGGGCGCGAAACCTGGCTCGCGCGATGTTTTCGCTGACCCGCATGCCGCTGGCAGGGAAAGGCCTGGAGCGGTTGCCCGAGGGACCGCACGTATTGCTGGTCAATCACGCCAGCTTCCTGGATCCGCTCGCGCTCACCGCGCTGCTGCCGGCCGCGCCCGGCTATGCATTCACCACCCGCCAGCAATTCCGTGCGCAGCGCCTGCTGTGCCCGCTGCTGAACAGCGTGGGAACGGTGGTGCTGGGGCGAAATTCGCAGCATCGCGGGAATGTGAAGATACTGGAGGCGGCATTGCGGCGTGGCGAAAGCCTCGTGATTTTTCCGGAGGGCGGTTTCGATAGCGCGCCGGGATTGAAACCTTTTCACAGCGGCGCATTCGTCGCCGCCGCGAATTGCGGCGTGCCGATCGTGGTGGCGGGGCTCAAGGGTGCGCGCAGTGCGCTGCCGCCCGGTTCCTGGCTGCCGCGCCGGGCGCCCGTCGCGCTGGAAGTGGGGGCGGTACTCGATACGCAGGAACTGGCGGCAAAGCCGGTGACCGAACTGGTGACGGTGGCCCGTCGAACGATGGCGCGTCTCAGCGGTGAGGCGGATCCGGCGGCTTTCGCCGGCTAACCCGCCTGCAGCCATCTACTTGCTGTCCGGCGGCGGCTTGAAATACGGTTCGCCGCTTACCGGGCCGCTTCCCAGTGCAATCCCGTATTCGCGTGCCACGTCTTCGTACAGACTGCCCTTGAGCATCTGTTTTAACGCGGCATTGAAGCGGTCACGCTGCACCTCGTGCGCAAACGACAGCCGGTACAGCGTGGGCGGGAACAGCGGGTACGCGCACAGCGGCCGCCCGGGCCGGAACTTGTCGTCGAGCTCGCGGCTGAAATACTGGAAGATGTTGATGTCGCTGATTGCCACGTCGACGCGGCCGCCGTAGAGCAGGCGGTTTATCCCGATCTGCGGCGAAACCTCGTGGTACTCTCGGTTTGCGCCGGCGACATGCGCGTATTCCGGACCAAGGAACAGCGACGCATTCTGGAAAGCGGCAACCCGGTAGCGCGCGAGATCGGCGATCTCGGCGAGCTGGATGTGGCGCTCGCACAGCGTGATCGCCATGTTCTTGTATGCAATGTACGGCGCCGACAGATAGCCCCCGGAACCGCCGATCACGGCATCGGCCTCGCCGCCGGCGAGCAGCAGCTGGGCGCGCTTGTTGGGGGCGAACTGGACCGAGTAACGATAGCCGGCCGCGTCCAGCAGGGCCGTCACGATCCGGTATTCGATGCCGCGCCGCTGTTCGGCCACCACGTACGGCGGCTTGGTTTCCCCGAGTACTATCCGCAGCACCGGCGCCGGAGCGTCCTGCGCCGGACTTGCCGGTGCCGGGGCGGCAGCGGTGTCGGCCGCGAATGCCGGTACGGCCATCAGGATCGCAAGGGCACCGGCGATCACGCGGAAACGGCTTGCCACTGTCTGATTCACGTCGGGACCGGATCGAAAAGGAAGTGAACGATACTTTACACAGGAATTACCCGGCCATGGCGAATCGTGGCAGGCGGTCGCAAGCCTTGCCCTCGCCGGAGCGAAGCCGGGTATCTTGCGAGTATTTGAAACGGAACATGGCGTGCATTTCATCGGCTTGATTCAACCAACTTCCGGCCCGGATGCCGCTGCAATCGGCCGGTGACATCGGCCGCAGAATGCCCTAAGCTTGCCGATTTTTCAACCCCTGAAGATGCCATGATCTTCGAACCGACGATGGCTTCCCGGCCGCGCATTCTCGTTGCGACCACCGGCACCGGCGGCGACATACGCCCCTTCGCGACCATTGCGCAAGCGCTGTCCCGGCGCGGCCACTAGGTCGTCATGCTGGCGCCGCGCTTCCACGAATCCTTCCTGCGATCACAAGGACCCGAATACAAAGTGTTCGGCACGGTCGGACAGTTCCAATCGGTCCTCGACGATCCGAAGCTGTGGAATGAACGCAAGGGATTCGGGGTAATCTGGAAAGGGCTGGAGCCTCATTTGGGCGTGATCCGCGAACGCGCGCTGCCTGCCGTTATGCCATCCGATACTGGTGCCGCTGGCCGACATCGCAAAAGCGGAGCGCTCCGATCTCCATATTGCATGCGCCTATCTGGCGCCTTCGAATCTCTGCAGCAGCCACGTTTTTTGACGGCAGGATCGCGGCGTAGAAGGCTCGGGAGCTGTTTCGCAGTCCGCCTGCCGCGCTTCAGCCGAATACGTCGATCAGGCTACCTACGGTCGAATAGGCTGATCGCTGCGGGGGCAAGCCGGTGCTGCTGCCGACCGTCGTCGCCGAGCTGCTCGCCTGGAGCGCCTCGATCCGGAGACGCGCGTCGCTGATCTGGTGCGACAACTCCTCGATCTCCCGCTTGCCGGCCGGTGTCTTGGCCGACGGGCAATCCAGGCAATCGGCAAGCTGCCGCTGGTAGTGGCTGATCCGGGCCTGCAGCGCGGCAGCCGTGCGCGGGTTTTCGCTGCCGGGCTGAACCGCTCCCTTGATCGCTGCTGCCGGATCAGGCGCCGAAATCGCCCCGACTGTATTCGTCATCATCGCTCCCTGGAAGACATTTGCCGTTTGGTCGAGCGCGGAACGCATTCCTTACTGAAAAAGCATGAAATATCATCAAGCGAACGCTGTCCGGGTACCGGGGAACTTTCCTTCGGCAAATATCTCATCTCTTGAGTACCATGTTTCCGGCCGCTCGCAGTTGCTGCAAGCCCTCTGCCCGGCACGTTTCGGCACGTTTCTTATGGGAGTTCGATGAAGACCTTCGCCTGCCTGCTGCTCGCCGGCACCCCGCTGTTTTGCTCCGCCCTTGCGCTGTCGCAGCCGCGGGATCTGACGGCATGCGCGGGAGTGTCGGATGATGCGCAGCGTCTTGCCTGCTACGACCGGCTTGCCGGGCGTTCGTCTTCGTCGCCGGCGCCCACGGAAAATGCAGCACCGGAAACCGCCGCCACCGAAAGCAAGCCGGCCCAGGCCGCTTCCGATTCCCGCTTGTCGCGCGACTGGGAGCTGGCGCCGCAGGACAAGCACGGCCGCTTCGCTTTCCGTCCGCACAACGACAATTACATCCTGCTCGCGAATTACAGCTTTGCCCCCAATCCGCGTCCGTTTGCCGAATATACGTCGCTGGCGCCGGCGGGCAGCAAGTTGTCTCACACCGAGCTCGATTTCCAGCTCAGCTTCAAGCTGAAACTGCTGCAGGGGATCGCCGGAACGCCTGCCGACCTGTGGTTCGGCTACACCCAGCAGAGTTTTTGGCAAGCCTACAATTCCAAGGCTTCCAGCCCGTTCCGCGAAACCGACTACCAGCCCGAATTGATGGCGGTGCTGCCGGCCGACTACCATTTTCTCGGCCTGCACGGCCGTTTCGTCAATCTCGGTTTCGTGCACCAGTCGAACGGCCAGTCGTCATCGCTGTCGCGCAGCTGGAACCGTTTCTACCTGCAGACCGGTCTTGAGCGGGGGAACTTCAGCTTGCTGGCGCGCGCCTGGAAGCGCGTCAACGAAAACCTGTCCGACGACGACAATCCGGACATCGTCGATTTCATGGGCTACGGCGATCTGCGCGCGACCTATCGCCACGACGGCAACCGGTTCTCGATGCTGCTGCGGCAAAATTTCCGCACCGATCGCGGCGGTGTCCAGCTCGGCTGGGCATTCCCGCTCTCGAAAGGCGTGAAGGGCTATGTGCAACTGTTTTCCGGCTACGGCCAAAGCCTGATCGACTACAACTATTCGCAGAAATCGATAGGGTTCGGCGTGCTGATCGGTGATTAGAGCTGTTTTTGCCTGACTGGCTCGCCGTTGCCGGCGGTCACAGTCATCCCCTGCACGGTAGCCGGCCGACGCGCATAACGCTGCGCGAGCAGCGAGCACACCATCAGTTGCAACTGGTGAAACAGCATCAACGGCAGCACGATCATGCCCAGCGCATGTCCTGCGAACAGCACCTTCGCCATCGGAATGCCGCTGGCGAGGCTTTTCTTGGAGCCGCAGAATACGATCGTGATTTCGTCTTCGCGATTGAAGCCGAGACGGCGCGCGGCGAAGCGGGTCAGCGTAAGTGCCAGCGCAAGCAGCAAGGCGCAGGCGAGCAGGAGACCGGCGAGCGCCGACAGCGGCAGGCGATGCCACAAGCCGGAGTTCACTGCATCGCTGAACGCAATGTAGACGATCAGCAGGATCGAGCCCTGGTCGACCAGGCGCAATACCGCCTTGCGGCGGTCGACCCAGGCTCCTATCCATTTGCGCAGAACCTGCCCGGCGACGAACGGAAGCAGCAACTGCACCACGATCGCAGTCACCGAGTCCAGCGAGGCGTGGCCGCTGCCGGCGCCCGACAGCATCAAGCCGACCATCACCGGCGTCAGGAAGATTCCCAGCAGGTTGGAAGCGGAAGCGCTACAGATCGCGGCCGGCACGTTGCCGCGCGCCAGCCCGGTCAGCGCGATCGACGACTGCACGGTGGACGGCAACGCGCACAGGAACAGCAGGCCGAGGTACAGCTCGGGCGTGATCAGCAGGTTCGCCACCGGCTTGAGCAGCAATCCGAGCAACGGAAACAGCGCAAAGGTCGACAGCAGCACCAGCAGGTGCAGTCGCCAGTGGGTGGCGCCGGCCACTACCGCCTCGCGCGAGAGTTTCGCGCCGTGCAGGAAGAACACCAGGCCGATCGCGAGCGTTGCCACCGTATTGGCGGTATGCGCAGCCCGGCCGCTGCATGGAATCAGGCTGGCGGTCAGCACGGCGATCAGCAGGCCGAGGGTGAAATTGTCGGGCAGGTAACGCGGACGGGGCATGGCGGGTTTCAATTCCGGTGGGGGATCTCCGCAACTTGCGGCAAGACCGTATTGGAACGCAATTCGTTATAAGATTCAAACTCATAGTTTGCATCAGTTCAGTATTTAATCTCATGAATGTGACGCTCCGCCAGCTCAGGGTACTGCTCTCGGTCGCGCGCACCCGCAGTTTTACCCGCAGCGGCGATGCGGTGGGGCTGACGCAATCCGCAGTCAGCCATAGCGTGCGCGACCTGGAAGCGGTGCTCGGACTCAAGCTGTTCGACCGCAGTACGCGCGAAGTGGAGCTGACGGAAGGCGGCAAGCGCCTCGCCGCGGTACTGGCGCCGCTGCTGGATGAACTGGACCGGGTGCTGCAGAGCGCCCATACGCTGGGCGAGCAGATGCGCGGCAAGGTGCGGGTGGCGACCAGTCCGACCATTTCCGCGAATCTGATGCCGCTCTGCATTTCCGAATGCAACCGGCTCTACCCTGAAATCCGGCTGGTATTGCACGACAAGGTGCAGAACCTGGTGCTCGACAGCGTGCGCCACGGCGAAGTCGATTTCGGCGTGATCGTCGAACCCAAGTCCGCGCATGACCTGGCATGCGAACCGGTCATGAGCGAGCCGTTCTGCCTGGTCTGCCGCCACGACCATCCGCTCGCCGCTTCGACCACCGTGCGCTGGACCCGCCTGAACGGCGAAAAGCTGGTGCTGCTCGACCATGCGTCCGGCAGCCGGCAGCTGATCGACCGCGCGCTGGCGGCGCAGCAAGTCGAATGCGAAGTCGCGCAGGAACTCGGACATCCGACCACGGTGTTCCAGATGATCGCCGCCGGCATCGGGATCGGCATCCTGCCGATGCTCGCAATACCGGGGCTGGCTTTGGCCGAGCTGACGGTCCGCCCGCTCACGCCCAAGGTGAACCGCACCATCATGCTGGCGCGCCGCAAGAATCGTTCGTTGTCGCCGGTGGCGGAAACGGTGTGGCGGCTGGTGGCCACGCTCGCACGCGAACGTATCCGGGAGGCATGATACAGTCAGCCCGCTGCCCGCAGGCTTGCCCTGCCCAAGGCAGCATCTGAATCAACGACATGCAGGGAGATGCGGGATGCTCAACGGCCTGTGGCTGGGCTTTTTCTTGACGGCGGCAATCAGCGCGCTGGGTCGCTGGCTGGTCGGCGACGATGCCGGCGTATTCGCCGCGATGGTCGAAAGCCTGTTCGCGATGGCGCGGCTGTCGGTCGACGTGATGATCCTGCTGTTCGGCACGCTCACCCTGTGGCTGGGATTTCTGCGCATCGCCGAGCGGGCGGGACTGGTGGAAATGCTGGCGCGGCTGCTGTCGCCGCTGTTCCGGCGCCTGATGCCGGAAGTGCCGAGCGGACATCCGGCGCTCGGATTGATCACGCTGAATTTCGCGGCCAACGGGCTGGGCCTGGACAACGCGGCTACCCCGATCGGCCTGAAGGCAATGAGTGCGTTGCAGGAACTCAATCCGCACAAGGACAGCGCCAGCAATGCGCAGATCCTGTTCCTGGTGATGAATGCCTCGTCGCTGACGCTGTTGCCGGTGTCGATCTTCATGTACCGGCTGCAACAGGGGGCGGCCGACCCGACGCTGGTATTTCTGCCGATCCTGATCGCGACCACCGCCTCCAGCCTCACTGGCCTGCTGGCGGTGGCGGCGATGCAGAGACTGCGCCTGCACGACCCGGTGGTGCTGGCCTGGCTGGCCGGCGCCGCACTGTTGCTCGGCGGCCTGATCGCGCTGCTGGCCGGCATGTCGGCCGCCGCCCTCGCCGCCTTCTCCTCCCTGCTCGGCAACCTGGTGCTGTTTGCCACCATCATGCTGTTCCTGCTGGCCGGCGCCTGGCGCCGGGTGCCGCTGTTCGAGAGCTTCGTGGAAGGCGCGCGCGAAGGTTTCGAGGTCGCGCGCGGGCTGCTGCCTTACCTGGTCGCAATGCTGTGCGCGGTCGGCGTGCTGCGCGCTTCCGGCGCGCTCGATCTTGCGCTGGACGCAATCCGGCACCTGGTGTCGGCATTCGGCTGGGACAGCCGCTTCGTCGACGCGTTGCCGACTGCACTGGTGAAACCTTTCTCCGGCAGCGCTGCCCGCGCAATGCTGATCGAAGTGATGAAGACGCGCGGAGTCGACAGCTTCCCGGCCCTGCTGGCGGCCACCATGCAGGGCAGCACCGAAACCACCTTCTATGTGCTGGCGGTCTATTTCGGCGCGGTCGGCATTCGCCGTGCCCGTCACGCGGTCGGCTGCGCGTTGCTGGCCGATCTTGCCGGCGTGCTGGCCTCGATCGCGGTCTGCTACTGGTTTTTCGGCTGAATTTTCGACTGAGTGCGGCCGCACCGGTCAATCTTTCACCGCCGCTGTAAAAACTGCGCGCTGCCCCGCGCCTGCTTCCGGGAACGGGGGAGTTTACCCCCTTGGTACACCGCTTGCATCACAACGCCTCCGATCAATGCGCGCCGCCGCTTGCGGCGCCTGAGCCAGAGAGGTTTTTCATGTTCGAACACAACAAGCGTCTGCAATACACGGTCCGGGTCGGCGAATGCAACCCGGGGTTGGCCAACCTGATGCTGGAACAATTCGGCGGACCGCAAGGCGAACTGGCGGCGGCCATCCGCTATTTCACCCAGGCATTGGCCGAAGACGATCCTGGCCGCAAGGACATGCTGATGGACATCGCGACCGAGGAACTCAGCCACCTCGAAGTCATCGGCAGCATCGTTGCGATGCTGAACAAGGGCGCCAAGGGTCAACTGGCGGAAGCGACGATGGCGGCGGCGGAGCTGTATCGCTCGATCAACGGCGCCGGCAACGACAGCCACGTTACCCAGGTGCTGTACGGCGGCGGCACGCCGCTGGTGAATTCGGCGGGTGTGCCGTGGACCGCCGCGTATATCGATACCATCGGCGAACCGACAGCCGACCTGCGTTCGAACATCGCCGCCGAAGCGCGCGCCAAGATCGTGTACGAGCGCCTGATCAATTGCACCGACGATCCGGGCGTGAAGGAGGCATTGGGTTTCCTGATGACACGCGAAGTCGCGCACCAGAAATCGTTCGAAAAGGCGCTGTATTCGATCGAACCGAATTTCCCGCCCGGGAAACTGCCGGGCCGGGAACCGTTCACCAACGTCTACTTCGACATGTCGCAAGGCGACGGCGACGCGCGCGGATCCTGGAACCAGGGCCAGGAGTGGCAGTTCGTGTCGGACCGCAATGAACAGCGCGCAGTGGACGGCGGCGACGGCCAGGCGAGCGTGCAGTTGAATCAGGAGGAAATGTCGGCGGTCACGGCTGCCGCGCAGCGCACGCTCTCCAACCCGAAGCTCGATCCGACCACAGGCGCAGACCTCGGCTCGGCCAAGGGCACCACCAAGGCGCGGCCCTGATGCTCCTGACCTTGCGGCCTGCTCGCCCTCCTGCATGCCGTCTCCCGCATGCCGCCGCCGGCCGTCGCTGAAGTTCGGGACGAGCGCGGCGGCATGCACGGCAGTGTCCATGTCGCGCAGCGCGGCCACTGGCTGCGCCGCTTCTTCGCGTTCGTCGGCCCCGGCTACCTGGTCGCGGTCGGCTACATGGACCCCGGCAACTGGGCGACCGATCTTGCCGGCGGTTCCGCCTACGGCTACGCGTTGCTGTGGGTGGTGTTGCTGTCGAGCCTGATGGCGATGCTGCTGCAGGCGCTGGCGGCACGCCTCGGCATCGCCACCGGCCTCGACCTGGCGCAGGCCTGCCGCCTGCGCTATTCGCGCCGCGCGACGCTGGCCCAGTGGTTGCTGTGCGAAGCGGCGATCTGCGCGACCGACCTGGCCGAAGTGATAGGCAGTGCAATCGCGCTCAACCTGCTGTTCGGCATTCCGCTGCTGGGCGGCGTCGCGCTGACCGTGCTCGATGTGCTGCTGGTGCTGTGGCTGCAGCAGCGCGGGGTGCGCTACCTGGAAGCGATCGTGCTGGCGCTGCTGCTGACCATCTTCGTCTGCATCGTCACCAACCTGCTGCTGGCGCAGCCGCAATGGCGCGCGGTGGCCGCGGGCCTGCTGCCGTCCGGCCGCACGCTGGCCGACCCGGCGATGCTGTACCTGGCGATCGGCATCGTCGGCGCCACCGTGATGCCGCACAACCTCTACCTGCATTCGGCCACGGTCCAGACCCGCCGCTTCGAGCGCACGCCGCAGGGGCGCTGCAGCGCGCTCAAGTTCGCCACCCTCGACGTGGTGATCGCGCTGCTGTTCGCGTTCGTGGTCAACGCCGCCATCCTGCTCACCTCGGCGGCCGCGTTCCACGCCAGCGGCCATCGCGAGGTCGCCGAGATCCAGCAGGCGTACCGGCTGCTGGCGCCGCTGCTCGGCAGCGGACTGGCCAGCCTGCTGTTCGCGCTGGCGCTGCTGGCGTCCGGCCAGAGTTCGACGCTGACCGCGACGCTCGCCGGGCAAGTCGTGATGGAAGGCTATGTGCGGATCAGGCTCGCGCCGTGGAAGCGACGCCTGCTGACGCGCGCGATCGCGGTGGTGCCGGCGCTGTTCGTCACCGCGTACTACGGCGAAAGCGGCACCGCGAAACTGCTGATCTTCAGCCAGGTGGTGCTGAGCCTGCAACTGCCGTTCGCGGTGATTCCGCTGATTCGCTGCACCAGCGACCCGGAATGGATGGGCGAGCTGGTCAATCCGCGCTGGCTGCGCCGGGCCGCCTGGGCCACGGCCGGACTGATCGTTGCGTTCAACGGCGCGATGCTGGCAGGCGTGATGGCGCAGGCGTTCGCCTGAGCGCCGCGCGCGATAAATGCTTCCACCATGCCGCCAAGCGCGCGAGCGCCCCGGCCGGTACGCATCGCAGGCAGTGGAAATGCGCGTGCCGGAATGCTTCCACCACCACCCAGCCGCCCTGCGGCGCAGTCCATGCGTCGCCCTCGCGCAGCCTGCGTTTCGGAAACAGCACCCGCTCCGCCAACCAGCCCGGCGCCTCTCCCAGCTCCACTTCGCCCTGCTCCAGCACGACGGCAGCGCCGGCGTCCAGGTGGATACGCAGCACCTGGCCGGCTTCCAGGCTGACCGTTTCCGCCACTCTTTGCTCTCTGCTCATGTTTCACACTCCCTGCACATCGTCATGGGGGCAATCGTAGGGGCGGAAGGATTGGCAAGACAGCCACAGAAACCACCATCTGCACCATAACAGTCGGCATTTGCAGCATCTGTTATCGTGCAGTTTTAGCGAATCTATATCTGTTCAACGTGCCGGCTACCGAGGAAGATTCCCGCATGGATACGCAACCGCTCTACCGCCGCTGGGCCGACCATTACCGGGGCGCGATCAAGGCCGGCTCCCTGAATCCCGGCGATCGCATGCCTTCGGTACGCGCGATGATGCGGTTGCACGGCGTCAGCCTGACGACCGCGTTGCAGGTATGCCGGCAGCTGGAAAGCGACGGCTGGCTGGAGGCGCGTCCGCGTTCCGGCTATTTCGTGCGCGAGCCGCAGCGCCTGCCGCTGACGCCGGCCGAGGAACCGCAACCCGCCCTGCCCGACCCGGCGCAATACGTCGGCATTCATGCCCGCGTGTCGCATTTCATCGCGCAGGGCCAGCACCATCCGGTCGACGTCAACCTGTCGGGCGCGCGCGGCGCACCCGAACTCTATCCGCAGGAACAGTTGAAGAACGCGGCGCTGCGTGCGCTGCGGCGCCAGCCAGGCTTGCTGGTGAAGCCGCCGTCACCGTCCGGCAACGCGCTTTTCCAGACAGTGCTGGCGAAACGGGCGCTGGCCGCCGGCATCACGATCGCGCCCGAGCAGGTACTGGTCACGCACGGCTGCATCGAAGCGCTCAACCTGGCGCTGCGCGCGGTCGCCGGCGTCGGCGACACCATCGCGGTGGAATCGCCGACCTTCTACGGGCTGCTGCAGATCCTGGAAAGCCTGGGCATGCGCGCGCTGGAAATTCCCACCAGTCCGCATACCGGCATCTCGCTCGAAGCGCTGGAACTGGCGATCCGCACCTACGGCAACATCAAGGCGGTGGTGGCGGTGCCGCACCTGCAGAATCCGCTCGGCAGCATCATGCCCGACGCGCACAAGAAGCGCCTGGTCCAGCTGTGCGAGCAGCACCGGATCGCGCTGATCGAAGACGATACCTACAGCGAACTGGCGGAAACCGGGGCGCCGCTGTCGGCGCTGAAAGCGTGGGACCGCAGCGGCAACGTGATCTATTGCGCCTCGCTGCACAAGATCCTGGCGCCCGGCATGCGATTGGGCTGGATGACGGCCGGCAAATGGCAGGCGCGGGTGGAGATGCTGAAGTTCGCGCAATCGCGCCTGAACGAAGAGTGGCCGCAGATCGCCGCCGCCGAATTCATCGGCTCCAGCGCCTACGAACGCCACCTGCGGCGCCTGCGCAGCCTGCTGCGTCCGCAGCGCGAACGCACCGCGCAGGCGATCGCCGCCCATTTCCCGCTCGGCACCCGGCTTTCGGTGCCGGACGGCGGCCTCGCGTTGTGGGTCGAACTGCCGGAGCGGCTGTCGTCGGAGCGGGTATTCGAGGCGGCATTGCGCGAAGGCGTGCTGATCGCGCCCGGCACCCTGTTTTCCAATTCCGTCCAGTTCGAGCACTTCCTGCGCCTGAACTGCGGCGTGCCCTATTCCACCGATATCGACCACGCGCTGCGCCGGCTCGGGCAAATCGTCGCCCGGCTGCTGCACGCCAACCCGGAGAGCAAGCAATGAACGATGCACAGGTACGCGAACAGTATCAAGCCTTCAGCCGGCTCGGCCTCAAGCTCGACATGTCGCGCGGCAAGCCGTCCCCCGAGCAGCTCGACCTGTCGAATGCGCTGCTCGGCGCGCTGGACGGCTGGACCGCGGCCGACGGCAGCGACATCCGCAACTATGGCGGCGTGCTCGGACTGCCGGAGGCGCGCGCGCTGTTCGGCAGCCTGCTCGACGTGCCGGCCGCGCAGGTGGTGGTGGACGGCAACGCCAGCCTGGCATTGATGCACGATGCGCTGGTGTTCGCGCTGCTGCACGGCGTGCCCGGCCATGCGCCGTGGCACACCGGGCAGCAAGCGCTGTTCCTGTGCCCGGTCCCCGGCTACGACCGCCATTTCGCGATATGCGAAGCACTCGGCATTCGCATGCTGAATGTTCCGACGACCGAGGACGGACCCGACATGGACCTGGTGGAAAAGCTGGCCGGAGAAAACGAAGCGGTGAAAGGCATCTGGTGCGTGCCGAAGTACAGCAACCCGTCGGGTGCGGTGTACTCGGAGCGGGTCGTGCAGCGGCTGGCGGCGATG
>CBIHOK010000064.1:0-19939 GCA_966211575.1 uncultured Noviherbaspirillum sp. | reverse complement strand
CGCGCCTCGGCTTGCGCATCACCTTGCTCGAACAGAGCGCGCAGATCGGCGAGATCGGCGCCGGCATACAGCTCGGGCCGAATGCATTCGCGGCGCTCGACGCGCTCGGCGTCGGCGACAATGCGCGGCGGCGCGCGGTGTTCACCGACCGGCTGGTCATGATGGACGCGGTCGACGGCGCCGAAGTCGCAACCTTCCCGGTCGGCGAGCAGTTCCGGCAGCGCTTCGGCAATCCGTATGCGGTGATCCACCGGGCCGACATCCACACCTCGATCCATGAAGCGGTGAAGGAATCGCCGCTGATCACGCTGGTCACGTCGACCCATGTCGAAGACCTGGCCGAAGAGCACGGGCAAGTGAGCGTGACCGACACCGCCGGCAACCGCTTCAGCGCCGACGCGCTGATCGGCTGCGACGGGGTCAAGTCGGTGGTGCGCCAGAAGCTGGTCGGCGACGACGCGCGCGTTTCCGGGCACGTGGTCTACCGCGCGGTGGTGCCGGTCGAAGACATGCCGGAAGACCTGTGCTGGAATGCGCCGGCGGTCTGGGCCGGTCCCAACTGCCACCTGGTTCATTACCCTTTGCGCGGCGGCAAACAGTACAACCTGGTGGTCACCTTCCACAGCCGTGAACAGGAAACCTGGGGCGTGCGCGAGGGCAGCAAGGACGAAGTGCTGAGCTACTTCACCGGCATCTGCGAACGGCCGCGCCGCCTGCTCGACCGCCCGACGTCATGGAAGCGCTGGAGCACCGCCGACCGCGATCCGATCGCGCGCTGGACCTACGGCCGCTCGACCTTGCTGGGCGACGCCGCGCATCCGATGCTGCAATACATCGCGCAGGGCGCCTGCATGGCGCTCGAGGATGCGGTGACGCTGGGCGAGGCGGTGAAAGCCTGCGATCACGATCTGCAGGCGGCGTTCCGGCTGTACGAGAAGTCGCGCGTCACGCGCACCGCGCGGGTACTGCTGTCGGCGCGGGAAATGGGACGCGTCTACCACGCCAAGGGCGTCGAGCGCCTGGTGCGCAATTCGCTCTGGCAGGGGCGCGCGCCGGAGCACTTCTACGACGCGCTCGAATGGCTGTACGGCTGGAACGCGTCGCGCTGCCTCGCTGCGTGATGTCCGAAACTTGACTGCTCAGGCCGATGCGCGCTGCGGGCTCTGCGCGTCGGCCTCCTTCCCATCGACCTGCCCCGCGGTCTGACCCACAGTCAACCCTATACGTCGCGTGATTTCATTGGCGCCGTGCACCACCAGGCCGACCAGCGTGTCTTCGCTCATCGTCGCCGGTGCGGCGGCATCCATGCTGAGGACGAGGCTACCGACGATCTCGCCATCCTCGCCGAACACCGGCGCGGCAATGCCGGTCACCCCCTGGTCCAGCTGGTTGCGCGAAATGTAGTAGCCGCGCGCCCGCACCTCCTTCATCTGCGCCGCAAACGCGCGCCAGTCCGCACCGATCGCGGCGACATCGAGCGCCAGCGCCGGGTCGGCCACCGCGCTCTCGTAGCGCTTGCGGAGTTTCCTGCGTTCGGTATGGGCCAGGATGATGTGCGCCTGCGCACCGCGAAACGGCGGCAGCGGCAGTCCGCGCGTATAGGTCAGGCGCGGCGAATGGCGCCCCGCCACGTGGGCTACGTTCACCACCGCGCCGTCGTAGACGTTGCATAGCAAAACGTTTTGCCCAGTCAGTTCCGCGATGCCGTTCATCAGGTCCTGGGCGGCCTGGATGATCGGATCGTACTCGCGGACCAGGTATTCCAGCTCGATGATCTTCGGTCCCAGCCGGTAGCGCCCCGAAGTGCGCGACAGCAATCCCCCCTGCGACAGCTCGCTCGCATAGCGATACGCGGAGGCCGGGCTCACGCCGAGCGCGGCGGCGATGTCGTCGATCGATATCCACGGGCGGCCCGCCTGGAACAGGTTGAGGATGGCCAGCACGCGGCTGATGACGGAGGGAGACATCGGGAAGTGTCGGAAATGGATGGCGCAAGCGAATTCTTGTACGGCAAATTATTGCATCAAAAATTCAAGTTGACATCTTTGACGCCAAATTTTAGACTAAATTCTCATTATTTAATAATTCAAGACATTTTTGTGCCATTCGAAGTGCAACTATCCAGCGTGAACCACCATAGACGGAAACCACGATGAACACGATCGACAAAGCAGCAGCCACGGCAGCGGCCCGGCCTGCGCTGGCGCAGGGGAACGGCTACATGTCCGGCTTCTGCAACGAGTTCGCCACCGAGGCGCTGGCGGGCACACTGCCGGACGGCTGCAATTCGCCGCAGCGCGCCCCCCACGGCCTGTATGCGGAACAGTTTTCCGGCACTGCCTTTACCGCTCCGCGTGCGCGCAACCGGCGCTCCTGGCTGTACCGGATCCGCCCGGCGGCCGTGCACCGGCCGTTCGAACGGATCGCCAACGGTCGCATCGTCAGCCGCTTCGACGAAGCCGACACCCCGCCCAACCAGTTGCGCTGGGACCCGCTGCCGCTGCCGTCCGAACCGACCGACTTCATCGAGGGCTGGGTGACGATGGCCGGCAACGGCAGCCCGGCGGCGATGAGCGGCTGTGCGATCCACTTGTACGCAGCCAACCGCTCGATGCAGGGCCGCTACTTCTACTGTGCCGACGGCGAACTGCTGATCGTGCCGCAACAGGGACGGCTACAGATCGCGACCGAACTCGGCATCCTCGACGTCGAACCGCAGGAGATCGCGATCGTGCCGCGCGGCTGCCGCTTCCGGGTAACGCTGCCGGACGGCGAAGCGCGCGGCTACATCTGCGAGAATTACGGCGTCCTGTTGCAACTGCCGGACCTCGGGCCGATCGGCTCCAACGGCCTCGCGAACCCGCGCGACTTCCGGACACCGCACGCCTGGTACGAAGACCTGGAAGGCGACTTCGAACTGGTGGCGAAATTCTCCGGCAATCTGTGGCGCGCCGCGATCGGGCACTCGCCGCTCGACGTGGTCGCCTGGCACGGCAACTACGCGCCCTGCAAATACGACCTGCGCCGCTTCAACACCATCGGCTCGATCAGCTACGATCATCCCGATCCGTCGATCTTCCTGGTGCTGCAGTCGCCCAGCGACACACCGGGCGTCGATACCATCGACTTCGTGATCTTCCCGCCGCGCTGGCTGGCCGCAGAAAACACCTTCCGCCCGCCCTGGTTCCACCGCAATGTCGCGAGCGAATTCATGGGCCTGATACACGGCACCTACGATGCGAAGGCGGAAGGTTTCGTGCCGGGCGGCGCCAGCCTGCACAACTGCATGAGCGGCCACGGCCCCGACGCCGAAACCTTCGAGAAGGCCTCGCGCGCCGACACGTCGAAACCGAACAAGGTGGCGGACACGATGGCCTTCATGTTCGAGACCCGTACCGTGATCCATCCGACCGCCTTCGCGCTGCAGTCTTCGCAATTGCAGGCCGAGTATTTCCAGTGCTGGCAAGGCCTTCAAAAACATTTCAACAAGGAACAGGCATGAGCATCCTCACAAGCTGGGTCGAGAGCGCCAATCTCCCCGACTCCCATTTCCCGATCCAGAACCTGCCGTACGGCGTGTTTTCCACTACGGACAATCCGCGGCCGCGCGCCGGCGCCGCGATCGGCGACAGCATTCTCGACCTGGCGGCGCTGGAACAGGCCGGCCTGCTGAGCGCCGCCGCCGGCCAGCGCGTGTTCGACCAGCCGGTCCTGAACCCCTTCATCGCGCTCGGCCGCGATGCCTGGACCGCGGTGCGCGCCCGCCTGACCGAACTGCTGCGCGCCGACAATGCGACGTTGCGCGACGACGCGGCGCTACGGCAGCGCGCGCTGGTTGCGCAGGCGGATGCGCAGCTCCATCTGCCGCTCGACATTCCCGGCTATACCGATTTCTATTCGTCGAAAGAACATGCGACCAACGTCGGCAGCATGTTCCGCGATCCGGACAATGCGCTGCTGCCGAACTGGAGCGAAATCCCGATCGGCTACAACGGCCGCGCCTCGTCGGTCGTCGTCAGCGGCACACCGGTGCGCCGTCCCAACGGACAGCTCAAGCTGCCGGGCAGCGAGCGCCCGGTATTCGGCCCCAGCCGCCGGCTCGACATCGAACTGGAAACCGGCTTCATCGTCGGCCGGGGAAATGCGCTCGGCACGCCGATTCCGTGCGAGCAGGCGGAAGACCATATCTTCGGCATGGTGCTGCTCAACGACTGGAGCGCGCGCGACATCCAGGCCTGGGAATACGTGCCGCTCGGCCCGTTCAACTCGAAGGGATTCGCGACCACGATTTCACCGTGGATCGTCACGCTCGACGCGCTCGAACCGTTCCGCGTCGCGCAGCCCGCGCAGTCGCCGCAACCGCTGCCCTACCTGCGCCACACCGGCGCGCATGCATTCGACATCGCGCTCGAAGTCCTGCTGCGCCCCGAGGGCGCCAGCCGCGCAACCACGATCTGCCGCACCAACTTCAAGTACATGTACTGGACGATGGCGCAGCAGCTCGCCCATCACACGGTTTCCGGCTGCAATACCCGGGTCGGCGACCTGATGGGCTCGGGCACGATCAGCGGTCCCACGCCGGATTCCTTCGGCTCGCTGCTGGAGCTGAGCTGGGGCGGAAAAAATCCTGTACCCTTGGACGAAGGCGGCAGCCGTGCCTTTGTCGAGGACGGCGACGAACTCACACTGACTGGCTGGTGCCAGGGCGACGGCTACCGGGTCGGCTTCGGCAGTTGCAGCGGCAGGATACTGCCCGCGCTGCCGGCTTGATACCTGATACCGGCTTGATGCCGGCTTCCCGGTGCCGCATTCCGCCGCACGCCGGTACCGGGGAGACCTTCGATGGACTGGACACGCCGGCTACGGATCCGGCAACTGACGATACTGATTGCGCTGCATGAAAGCCGCAACCTGAGCAAGGCGGCGATGCGGCTGGCGATGACGCAGCCGGCGCTGTCGAAGGCGCTGCGCGAACTGGAAACCGATCTCGGCGTCGCGCTGTTCGAACGGCACCCGCGCGGCCTCGTGCCGACCGCCGCGTGCGACGCGCTGGCGGCGCGCTCGCGCCTGATGCTCAACGAACTCGACCGTACCGCCGAGCTGCTGCGGATCATGACGGACGGCAAGCGCGGCAAGATCCATGTCGGCGCGTCGCCGGTGGCGATGACGGGGCTGCTGCCGGACGCGCTGCAATCGTTTCTCCGGGATTATCCGAAGGCCACCGTATCGGTGATGGACCGGCCGCTGGAGCAGTTGCTGCCGCAATTGCTCGACGGCCGCCTCGATCTGATCGTATCCCGCCTGGAAGATCGCAGCTACGGCGGAGACATTGCCCAGGAACGGCTGTACTCGGAAGTCATCGCGGTGGTGTGCGGGCCGCAGCACCGGCTGGCACAGCGCAAGAAGATCGGCTGGACCGAACTGCTCGCCTATCCATGGATCGGGCCGTCGGCGAGCACGCCGCTGCACCGCGAACTCGAACACGAACTTGCGCTCGCCAACCAGCCGGCGCCCGAGATCGCGATCGAATCGACGTCGATGGTGCTGGTCACCACGCTGCTGGCATGCAGCGACATGGTCAGCGTCATCTCACGCAAGCCGGCCGAATACTTCCAGTCGATCGGACGCCTGAAGATCCTGCCGGTCCCGATCCAGCGGATCAATTACGTCGGCGCGCTGTGGCGCAAGAACAGCCCGCTCGGGGAACTCGAAACAGCCTTTCTCGCGGCGCTGCGCACGGCTGCCGGGAAGCTGGGGACTTCCGAAGAGGCATAACCGGAACGATATATCGGGAAGCCTGGATTTCATTATTCAAGAATACCGAACTGGCCGAGAATGCAGACATCGCAGTCTCCTTTTCAGCCATGTCCCGCCCCAATTTCATCCTGATCATCACCGACCAGCAGCGCGCCGATCACCTCGGCGCCTACGGCAATCCGGTGGTGCGTACCCCGAACATCGATGCGCTGGCCGGATCCGGTTTTCTTGCCGAGCGCTGCTACGTAGCGTCGCCGGCCTGCATGCCCAACCGTTCTTCGCTGCTGACCGGCCGCCTGCCATCGGTGCACCGGGCGCGCCACAACGGGATTCCGCTGCCGCTGGCCGAAACCACCTTCGTCGAGCGGCTGCGGGAAAGCGGCTACCGCACCGCGCTGGTAGGCAAGTCGCACCTGCAGAACATGAGCGGATTGCCCGCGGTGTGGCCGCGTCCCGGCGACCCGAAAACGGCCGGCGAGGCGCGCCGTCCCGAACACGGGCGCTTCGACCAGGAATGGGGGCCGGCATGGAAATCGGACCCGGCGTTCGAGATGAGCCTGCCGTTCTACGGCTTCGAGCAGGTTCGCCTGGTGATCGATCACGGCGATACCGCCGGCGGCCACTACCGGCGCTGGCTGGAGCGCGAGCATCCGGAGGTGGCGGCGCTGACCGGCCCCGCCCATGCGATCCCCGCGCCCGACTACCAGTTGACCCGCTTCCGCCAGGCCTGGCGCAGCCGGGTGCCGGAAGAGCTGAGCACCACGTCCTACATCGGTAACCAGACCTGCGCGATGCTGCAGGAATACGCCGGCAGCGGCGAGCCGTTTTTCATCCAGTGCTCGTTCCCCGATCCGCATCATCCGTTCACGCCGCCCGGGCGCTTCTGGGACATGTATCACCCGGAAGACATGGAGCTGCCGCGCTCGTTCCACTCCGAAACCAGCGGCCCGGCTCCGCACCTGACCTGGATGCACGCGCAGCGCGAAGCCGGCAAGGCGGTCAAGCATACGCCGGCGATGTTCGCCGCCACCGAACGCGAAACACGCGAAGCGCTCGCGCTCAACTACGGCTCGATCGCGCACATCGACGACACGGTCGGCCGGATACTCGCGCAGTTGCGCGCGCTCGGACTCGACCGCGACACCGTGGTCCTGTTCACCAGCGACCACGGCGATTTCTTCGGCGACCACCAACTGCTGTGGAAGGGCCCGCTGCACTACCAGGGACTGATCCGGGTGCCGCTGATCTGGTCCGATCCGCAGCGCAGCGGGATACATGATGCGATACGCAGCGAACAGCTGTGCTCGACCATCGACATCGCACCGACCATCCTGCAGCGGGCCGGCTGCCTGCCGTACAACGGCATCCAGGGCCTGTCCCTGCTGCCCGCGATCGAACGGGATGCCGCGCTCGGCCGCGATGAAATCCTGCTCGAAGAGGAAAACCAGCGCATCCTGTTCGACTTCCCCTACCGCACCCGGATGCGCACGCTGCAGACCGGGCGCTACCGGCTCAGCGTGTACGAAGGCGTCGAATGGGGCGAGCTGTACGACCTGCACGACGATCCGGACGAAAGCCGGAACCTGTGGGAAGCGCCGGAAGCGGCAGCGCTGAGAAGCGAGCTGCTGCACCGGATGGCGAAGGCGATGATCCAGTACGCCGATCCCAGTCCCAATCCCACGGCGCTTGCATAGCAGAGGTGACCAATACCCGTCCAACCGCCACCATTTCAATGGAGATCCGAAAATGCATTCCACCGATTCCCGCGCCCGCACCGCCTGCCGGCGCAAGCAATTGCTGACACTGCTGACACTGCTGACACTGCTGGCCCTGCCACTGGCGGCCGGCGTCCTGCTGGCGTCCCCTGCTCAGGCGGAAGACAGTTATCCGGCCAAGGCGATCAAGCTGGTCGTCAACTTCCCGGCGGGTGGCCCGATCGACGTTCTCGCGCGCCTCGTCGCGAGCAAGCTGGGAACCACGCTGAAGCAGTCGGTCTACGTGGAGAACATCAGCGGCGCCGCCGGCAGCCTGGGCGCCGGCAACGTCGCGCGGGCGGAGCCGGACGGCTACACGGTGCTGTTCAGCATCGATACCCCGTTCACGATGAATCCGTCGCTGTATTCTTCGCTGCCGTTCAAGCTGGACGCGCTCAAGCCGGTGATGATCATGGGCTCGTCGAGCAGCACCATCGCGGTCAGCCCGTCGAGCGGCATCTCCTCGCTGCAGGAACTGATCGCGAAGGGCAAGTCGGGCAACGTGAACTTCAGCTCGGCCGGCGTCGGCAGTCCGGGGCACCTTGGCATCGCGATGTTCAACGATGCCACCGGCTCGCACATCAACCATATACCGTACCGCGGCAATACGCCTGCGGTGCAGGCCATCGTTTCCAACCAGGTGCAAGGCGGCATCCTCGCCACGCCGGGCGTCGTGCCTTATGCGAAGTCCGGGAAACTCAAGGCCCTCGCGATCGCCGCCCCCCACCATTCGGTCGCGATGCCAGACGTGCCGACCACCGCGGAACTGAAATATCCGAACGTCGAACTGCAATACCTGTTTGTCGCGATGGTGCCGAGCAAGACGCCGGACGATGTCGTGCAGACGCTCCAGAAAGGCATTACGGAAGCGATCCGGCAGCCGGATATCGAGAAGCGCCTGCACAATCTCGACATGACCGTTTCGCCGGTGCCGGACCGGAAGGCCGCCGACCTGCTGGCGCAATACCGCGAGCGCTATGCAAGGATCATCAAGTCGACCGGGATGAAAATCCAGTAACCCGCGCTACTAATGGTCCGGCACGATGAAGTCTTTATTTCATCGCGCCCATTTCTCACCCTCTCCCACTGGGAGAGGACCGGGGAGAGGGGATGCGGCTCAATACATAATCGTGCCGCATCAATAACGTGGATGGGCGTTGCTCACGGCAGCGCCCATTCGTATTTTCAGGCACGGGGGCGTGCGAACTAATTCGGTTTGGCCAGCAAACGAAGGACATCGTCCATCCGGTAAGGCTTCGTGAGGAAATCGAAATCGTGGATATCGCCTCCGCCCGCCTGCGCAGCCGGATTCGGATAGCCGGAAACCAGGATGATCCTGATACGGGGCCGCAAGCTGCGCGCTTCATGTCCCAGTTGAAAGCCGCTCATGCCCGGCATGACGACATCGGTGAAAAGCACGTCGATCTCCGGCACTTGCCGGAGCGTCTCCACGGCTTCCGTGCCATTGGTGGCTGTCCATACCTCAAAACCCCGATCTTCGAACAGGCCCCTGGTCATTTCCAGAAGATCCGCATTGTCGTCAACCAGCAATATTTTGCGGCCACCGGGGACTTTATCGAACGACTTTTCTTCCATCGCATCGCCGACCGGGGCGACGCGAGGACCACCACGCTTGGAGGTGACGAGCGAGCGATCGAGAATTGCGGGATGTGCTGCCATTTTGAAATCCCTACCAAGAGACGCGGGTGATTTTTTCATTCCATATTACAGGGGGACGGGTGCTTCGCCTTGATGCAAAAGGGTGCCCCCGCTTCAATTGTCCTGCCGTCCTCCGGCTTCGTTATCGCCGGCTTTTGCCAGCACCGGCAGGTACAGGGAAACCGAGGTTCCCTTGCCCGTTTCCGTTTCGATCGTCATGTCGCCCTCGGACTGTTGAACGAAACCATATACCTGGCTCAGCCCCATGCCGGTGCCTTCGCCGATCGGCTTGGTGGTAAAGAAAGGATCGAGCGCACGGGCCGCCACCTCGCGCGACATTCCCGTACCATTGTCCGTTACCGTCACCTTGATGAAGCGCCCAGCCGGAAGGTTTCCCACCTCGTTGCATTTCAGTTCCATCTCTTGCGTGCCGACCGTTATCGTACCGCCGTCCGGCATGGCATACCGCGCATTCGTTATCAGGTTCAGAAGCGCGGCTTCGAATTGGGTGGCGTCCACCGCCACCTTGCTCAAACCCGGTGCCAGCCGGAACTCGATGGCGATGTTCCTGTCCCCCGCTCCTCGCAATACGGTCTCGAAGCTTTCAATGATCCGGCTCAGGTCGTGCCTCTCGCGCTTCAAGGGCTTCTGCCGGGCAAACATCAACAATTGCTGGGTGAGATTTGCGGCACGGGTGGCGGCCCGTTCCATGCTTTCCAGCACCCTGGGACTCGGCGGACTGTCCGGGCGGCTGGCGAGGCGCTCCACTCCGCTCACGATCACCGCAAGCAGATTATTGAAATCGTGGGCGATGCCCCCGGTGAGCTTGCCGATCGCCTCCAGCTTCTGCGACTGGAACAGCGCTTCCCTCGCCTGCTCCAGCGCGTCGGCCGCCTGCTTGCGCTCGGTAATGTCGCGGGTGATCTTCGCGAACCCGAGCAATTGCCCCTGTTCGTTGTAAATCGCATCGATCACCACGTTGGCCCAGAACCTCGTGCCGTCCTTGCGGACCCGCCAGCCCTCCATTTCAGTGCGCCCATGCCTGGTCGCCTCTTCGAGCGCGCGCACCGGCAGATTGCTTGCCCGATCTTCCGGGGTATAAAAGCGTGAAAAGTGCGTGCCGAGAACCTCGTCCTGGGTGTATCCCTTGATGCGCTCCGCGCCCGCGTTCCAGTTCGTGACTTCCCCGGCGGGAGACAGCATGTAAATGGCGTAGTCGGAAACGCCCTGGACCAGCAGCCGGAAGCGCCCTTCGCTGGCCCGCAACGCTTCCTGCGCCTCGCGGCGTTCGGTGATATCGCGCGTGATCTTGGCGAACGCCACCAGCTTCCCCTGCTCGTCGCGAATCGGATCGATGACGACGCTGGCCCAGAAGCGGGTGCCATCCTTGCGCATGCGCCAGCCCTCTTCTTCGTATTTCCCTTCATCGAGCGCAATCTTCAACGCCCTGGCCGGCTTGCCGGAGGCGCGGTCTTCGGGGGTATAAAAGCGCGAGAAGTGCTGCCCGATAATTTCCTCGGCCTGATAGCCTTTGAAGCGCTGCGCGCCCTTGTTCCAGCTGCTGACTATTCCTTCGGGGGACAGCATGTAAATCGCGTAATCGGAAACCCCGGCGACAAAGAGCCGAAATTGCTCCAGTGAAGTATTGCCCCAGAATGGGCTAAAAAAATTTTTTCCCATCAGGCTTTCTCGATGCAGATCCGTTATCGATGCAGTTTACTTCCCCTGGACTGCAATGTATTCCATGAATCACGGCGCACGCACCGGGATGTGAATGCAAGAAACGCTCCCGCAGCCGGTGCCGCGTGCGTATCCGGCTCTTTCGTCCGCTTCTTTGAGTTCCCTTTTCCTTCAAGATATAATTCCGCGCTTGTCCATACCCGTCATTGCCGCCGCAAGCGGCAAGGATCCGTCGGAACAGGATGGAAACGCGTGTGTCCTTGCACATTCGCACGCCTATTCACACGCGGGACGCCGGGACTCCGGATCCTCCTGTTTTTGCGATTTTGACTGCATCTGCATATGACGCGAGCGTTTCCGCGTACAAGCCTCCACAGCTCGAAACTCGTTCGTTGTCTCGCCGATCTCGCCATCCTGGATGCGATCGATCCCGGGAATGCGTTCGCGGAAAAACTGGGTCTGTGGATTCACTTTACCGACGCCATCACGCTGTCTGCCGTGCATGGCAACGGCTCCGCGGCCCCCCAAAAGCCACGGCTCCCGATACGGCACAAAGACATTGCCGCGCATGCTGCCGTCGACGCCCGATTCAAGCGGACGCGGGCCGGTCTGCTGCAAGCCATCGTCCGCAGCTGCTCCCCCGGCCCGGGCAACACGCATATCCGGTTGCCCGCACCGCCGCTCGAACTCCCGCTGGATCCGGCGGCGGCATATAAGCCCTACCGGCGCTTTTACGAAGCGCATCAACGCGACATGGAATTGAGCATACAGCCGCTCCGGATCAACGCCCGCGAAGCCGTTGCGAAGGCATCGCCACCGCTCAGGAAACTTGCCGAGCTGGACGCGATGTTTGAGAAAATACTGCGCGAGCGGGAAAGCAAGCTGCTCTCCCGGGTGCCGATACTTCTCGGGAAGCGCTTTACGCAATTATTCAACGAACACCAGCAAAAGCTTGCCGATGCCGGGCAGACCGACAACCCCGCCGGCTGGACCCGGCCGGGAGCCTGGCTGACACGCTTTTGCAACGACATGCAAATGCTGCTGCTGGCCGAAGCGGATTTCCGCCTGCAGCCGGCCATGGGCCTCATGGAAGCATTCAAACAGGATACGTAATGACCACACATCTATTCACGCTTGCCTTCTTCCTTGGCGCGCTCGGCATCGCCTGGATGGGCGCCGGCTTCATTCACGCGAGCCTGCTCGGCCTGGCGATGACGGTCGTCATCGGCGCGGTCTACGTGTTCGGCGCGCTCGAACTGCGCGCGTTTCGGCGCGCGACCGCCACGCTGACAAGCGCGCTGGCAGCGATCCCGGAAAGCCTCGCAGATCTGGGAAGCTGGCTCGGCAGCGTGCATCCTTCGCTGCAAAACCCGGTACGCCTGCGCATCGAAGGCGAACGCGCGGGCCTGCCCGGCCCCGCCGTGACACCCTACCTGGTCGGCCTGCTGGTGATGCTGGGAATGCTCGGCACTTTCCTCGGCATGGTGGTCACGCTTAAAGGCGCAGTCTTTGCGCTGGAAAAAACCACCGACTTCCAGGCGATCCGCTCTGCGCTGACGGTACCGGTCAAGGGACTGGGGCTCGCGTTCGGCACCTCGGTGGCCGGCGTGGTGGCATCCGCGATGCTGGGCTTGATGTCGACGCTCAGCCGCCGCGAAAGGATGCTGGCGGGGCAACTGCTGGATAGCAAAATCGCCACGGTACTGCGCCGTTTCTCGCTCGTGCATCAGCGCCAGGAAACCTTCAAGGCGCTGCAGCTGCAATCGCAAGCCCTGCCCCAGGTCGTCGACAGGCTGCAGGCGATGATGACGCAGATGGAGAGCATGAACCGGCAGCTGAACCAGCGCCTGCTCGGCAACCAGGAAGACTTCCACAGCAATGTCAAAGGTGTCTATACGGAGCTGGCGCGCGCGGTGGATCACTCGTTGCGCGAGAGCCTGAGCCAGGGCGCGCAGGCGGCCGGCGAAAGCATCAAGCCGGTGGTCGAAGCCGCGATGAACGGAATCGCGCGTGAAGCGCAGCTGACGCACGAACGCGTGGTCGAGGCGGTGCAGATGCAGCTCGACGGATTCTCCGCCCGCTTCGGGGAAACCGCCGCCTCGGTCGCCGAAAACTGGAAGGCGGCGCTGAACAGCCACGAACAGGCGAGCGCCGCCATGCTGGCAAAAGTGGGCGGCACGCTGAATGCATTCAGCGCAAGCTTCGAGCAGCGCTCCGGCGCGCTCGTGGCCAGGGTGGGCGAGACTTGCGCCGGCCTGCAGGCGGACCAGGCGGAGCGTGACCAACAGCGGCTGCAGGTATGGACACGATCGCTGGAAACGATGACGGCATCGCTCATACGGGAATGGCAACACAGCGGCGAGCAGACGCTCTCCCGCCAGCAGCGGATCTGCGACACGCTGACCCGGACCGCGCAAGACATCGCCGCGCAGGCGCAAGCCGGCGCCGCAAAGACATTGGCCGAAACCACGCGCCTGGTCACGTCCGCCGAAGACCTGATGCGCTCGCGCATCGCCGCCGAAGCGCAATGGCTGGCTCAGCATCGCGAACGGATGGATCAACTGGCCGCCCTGTTGCACACCGAACTCGGCGCGCTCAGGAATGAAGAAGCGGCGCGCGGCGAGGCGGCGCTTGAGCGGCTGGGACAACTGCAGGCGGCGCTGGCCAGCCATTTGACCACGCTGGGCACCGCGCTGGAAGAGCCGATCGCGCGCCTCATCCACACCGCTTCGGAAGCGCCGCGCGCCGCGGCGGAAGTGATCGCCCAATTGCGCCAGCAGATATCCGGCAGCGTGGCACGCGACAATGCGCTGCTGGAGGAGCGCGGCCGCATCATGGAAACCCTGAATGCGCTGCTCGACGCGATCAACCATGCCTCCGCCGAACAGCGTGCGGTGATCGATTCGCTGGTCGCGTCGTCCGCGACCAAGCTCGATGCGGCCGCCGAGGCATTCTCCGGCAACGTGGCGGCCGAAGCCGGCAAGCTGGCCGACATCGCGGCCCAGGTCACCAGCAGCGCAGTCGACGTATCGAGCCTGTCCGAAGCCTTCGGCTTTGCCGTGCAGACGTTCAATGACGCCAATGAAAAACTGATCGCCAGCCTGCAGCGCATTGAAGGCGCGATGGACAAATCGATGGCGAGAAGCGATGAACAACTTGCCTACTACGTGGCGCAGGCACGCGAAATCATCGATCTCTCGATGAGTTCGCAAAAGGAAATCTTCGATGCGCTGCACCGGCTGCCGGCACGGCAGGCCGATGTTGCCGATGTTATCGAAGGAGCCAGCTAATGGACGACATCGATGCAGGCGGCGACTACGCCGCGCCGGTCTGGCCGGTTTTCGGCGACCTGATGTCCAGCCTGCTGGGCGCTTTCGTGCTGATATTCGTGGGCGTGGTGGCGGTCCAGATGGACCTGACATCGCACCTGCAGGACGAGGTGAAAAAACGCCAGCTCGAAGAGCAGCGCCGCATCACGCTGGAAAAGGCGCTGGCGGTTCCGCTGGCGAGCGGGCGCATCACGCTGGACAACGGGCGCATCGGCATCAGCGGCCAAGTGCTGTTCGCGCTCAATTCGGACCGGCTGCAACCCGAAGGCCGGCAACTGCTGCATAGCCTGGTCACGCCGCTGCGCGCCTATCTGTCGACGCGCGACGAGCTGCTGATGGTCAGCGGGTTCACCGACGACAAGCCGATACGCGGCGGCCCCTTCTCCGACAACTGGGAGCTGTCGGCCCAGCGCGCATTGACCGTCACCCGCAGCCTGATCGAGGAAGGCATGCCGTCTTCGATGGTGTTCGCGGCGGCTTTCGGTTCCGAGCAGCCGGTGGCGCCGAACACCAGCGATGCCGCGCGCGCCCGCAACCGGCGGGTGGAAATGGCGCCGGTGCCGAAAAATTCGAACGCCGCGACACCGCCCCATGAGTGAGCGGGAACCCGAACAAGCCGCCGACGCGCACATCGCTTCGCTGCGCGCCGCGGGCGCCGGCCGGTTCGCCCCGGTGCGCCTGCGCTATATCGAGGCGCTGGCCCGGCGCGCGAGCGCGCATCGGGGCGGCGCCAGGCGACTGCTCGATGCCAGGCTGGCGCAGGCACTGGCAGCGCTGCACGAAGATTTCGATCGCGCACGCCGGGAAGCGGAGGAAATCGCCGCCGCAAGCTGCCGCCGCCATCCGCATGCGGCCGACGAACTGCAGTGCCTTCTTGCGGGCGGCGATTTCAAGGGTCTGCGGCAATTTGCCGGCACGCTCGACGCCGGCGAACAGCGCTCGGCGCTGGGTGCGCTCGCGCATGAACTTGAGCGGCAGGTTCCGCGAAACACGGAGGCGCATGAGACGCATGTCGAGGAAAACGCCGGATCGCGCCCCGAACTGAAGACCATACGGCAATTCAGGAACACGTTGTCGAAACTGAGCGCCCGCAAGCAGGTCGCGCAGGCGCTGAAGCAAGGCCCGAAGAACGCCGGACCGATCAATTCCCACATGCTCGTGCTTCGTTCGCTGGCCTTGATGCGCGACATCTCGCCCGATTATCTGAATCGGTTCATGTCTTACGCGGACACCTTGTTATGCCTCGACCAGGACGAGAAGGAAAAGCCGGCCAATCCCAAAAGGCCTGCGGGGACGAGAGCGGCAAGAAAATGAATCGCCGCTGCGCCCGCCTTGCAGGCGCAGGCTTTTATGGCTGCACGTCATAGGCAATGCGCCCGGCCGGCAAAAAGAACAATGCGATGAGCGCGCCGCCCTTCACTTCGGGATAGTGATGGCTTCCGGGAGCGGGCGCGGTCCAGCCGGCGCCGCACCAGCCGTTGGGGCCGGCCAGCATGGCACTGCCGTCCAGCGGGATGACCATGTTCAGCTCTCCGTAAGGATGGGAGTGATAGTCGCCCCGGAACACTTTCCCCGGATCGCCCTGCGCGTCGGCCAGGCTGTCCATGTAGACCGCGGTGATGCTGAAATAGAAGGTCTCGGCGGTCGGCTCCTGGATCCGGCTGCGCCGGTAGCGGCTCCGCCGATCTCGACGTTGGCGGCCCAGCCTTCCTCGACGCCCGCCTTGATCAGTTGCGCAAGATCGTCGTACACGGGAGTGCCCGGGCCATGCGTCTCGTTCAGCCATGTTTCAAGCTCGGCCCCCGGAGTCAGGTCCTTGACCTCTTCCAGGAAAGACAGGCACCGCTGGATCAGCAACTCGCGCTTGTTCATGATTCGGCTTCCTTTCGTTGGTATCGCGTCCTACCGGCAGCGCTCGATCCAGCGGCGATAAAGCCGCGTCAAGGACGCGCGCATTTCGGCAGTGCGTTCGGCAAGCTCACGCCCGGTTTCCGCCATCGAGGTGACGGCGGGGTTGCCGGCCTTGTACTCGCGGACCAGCTGTGCCCCGTTTCTCTGCAGCGACAGGCGAACGAGATCCGGCGTCATTTCGAGGTGCGACTGCACGCCGAGATGCAGATCGCGCGCGACGAAGGCCTGGTTCCGGCAATGCGGGCTGGATGCGATGCGCACCGCGCCGGCAGGCAGTTCGAAGGTATCGCCGTGCCATTGGAAAGTGAGCAGGGACGCGGCATCCGGCTGCCCCCACCACTCTTGCGCATGCGCTTCGCCCTCGACGGTGATGCGTTGCCATCCGATTTCGCGCCGCATGTTCGGCCTCACCTCACCACCCAATGCCACCGCCAGCAACTGGCTCCCCAGGCAATGACCGGCGACCGGAATATCGAGCGCGTCCGCCTGCCGGATCAGCGAAATTTCCTGCGCGATCCACGGGTAGGGATCGTGCATGCCCATGTACCCGCCCATGAAAATCAGGCCGCCATACGATTCGGGGCTGTCGGGCACCGGCGCGCCGTCGACGATCGGAATGATTTCACAGCGGCGCCCGAGCGCTTCCAGAATGGGAATGATATTTCCCGGCGCTCCGACTTCGGTGTGCTGGAATATGGCGATCGGTTTCATCGTTACGGTCGGTAATGAGGCAGAAAGGGCGGCGCGGCGCCGCCCGTACAGCGGATCAGTGGGCCACTCCGTGCAATTCCTGGAGCGGATCCTTGACGCGGTCGAAATGATCGATCTCGACGTTGACCAGTTTCCCGTCCACCCGTTCCGTCTTGCGGATATAGACGGTCTGCACGATATCCCGCGTCGCCGCGTCGATTTCAATCGGGCCGCGCGGGCTTTCCAGCTTCAGCCCCTGCAGCGCCTGCATCACCTTGGGACCGCTCATGTCGCCGCCGGTTTTTTCCAGCGCCGCGGCGATCGCCGCCATGCCGTCATAGGCCGCGACGGCGAAGTAGTTCGGCCGCAGCGAGGTGCCGAATTGGTCGGCGAATTCCTTGATGAAGCGCTGGTTCAGCGCCGACGAATGCGCATACGAATAATGGTGGCTGGTCACCAGGCCGAGGGCGACGTCCCCGGTGGCCTCCAGAAAGCTGTCGTCGGTCGCCTCGCCCGTTGCAAAGAGTTTCACGCCGGCCTTGTCCAGGCCGCGCTCCTTCCAGATCTTCAGGAAGGAATCCGGCATCTGCCCGGACGGGAAGAAGAAGAACACCGCCTGCGGATGGCTGTCCTTGATGCGCTGGACAAAGGCGGAGAAGTCGGGATTGCTCATCGGGGTGCGCACGGCGCCGACGATCTTTCCGCCGCCGGCAGTGAAGGAGCGGACGAATTCGGCTTCGGCATCGATTCCCGGCGCGTAGTCGGCCACGACGGTGTAGGCGCTCTTGATGCCGTTTTTCAGCATGTACTTCGCCATCGGCGAAGTCACCTGCTCGACCGTGAACGAAACCCGTGCGATGTACGGCGAGCTGCGGGTGATCCCGGATGAGGCCGCGTTCATCACGATGGTCGGAATCTTTGCCTTGGTGGCGATGGCCGCGACCGCGTACGCATTCGGGCTGAAATCCAGGCCGGCGAGGAAATCGACCTTGTCGCGAACGATCAGCTCCTGGGCCAGGCGCTTGGCCAGGTCCGGCTTGGGCCCTTCATTGTCGCGCTTGATGATTTCCACCTTCTTCCCGGCGATTTTTCCGCCGTGCTCCTTCAGGTAGACCGCAATGCCGTCATCGAACTGGCGCCCGTAGTCCGCATAAGGTCCGGAATAGGTCGCGATCAGGCCGATGCGCAGCGTATCCGATCCTGCATACGCAAGGCCGGCGGTTCCGAGACAGGCGGCGGCAAGGGTCAACAATATCGTTCGTCTTTTCAGCATGAGAGTGTCTCCATGGTTGTGTTGGTGGAAGGTGATGCACGAAGGTGATGCACGAAGGTGAGGCAATTAAGCGCGCGGCTGTGGAGCGGCCGGCGGTGAAACGGCGGACCCGGCAAGAAGGCGCTTCAGATCGAACTGCTCGTCCGCTGCCTGCTCCCCGGAGAGTTGCGCGCCCGCCGCGATCAGGCGCCGGGCAAGCATGTGGTCGGCGGGCCGGTTGACGGTGTGGACCGCCGCCACCCGCCCTGCCCGCAGATAGATCAGGCAGAACTTGTCGCTGTCCATGCTGCCGCGGAGCACGACCTGGTCCGCCGGATGCGGCACGCCGGCCATCTGGAATTTCAGATTGAATTGATCGCTCCAGAACCAGGGCACCGACTGGCAGGGCAGCGGATGCCCGGCGATCACCGAGGCGCAGGCTTTTGCCGAATCATTGGCCGCCTGGATCGATTCGAATCGATACCGTCCTTGGGCGCCGTCCGGCCCCCAGCCGGCAAGCAGCATGTTGGCGACATCGCCGGCCGCAAGCACGCGCTCGCTGCTGGTGCGCCCGCATGCGTCGACCAGGATCCCGTTGTCGACCGCGATGCCGGCCTCTCTTGCCAACTCGTCATTCGGAATGACGCCGATCCCCACTACCGCCAGTTCGCAGGGAATTTCGGTGCCGTCTGCCAGTTCCGCTGCCACGACGCGGCCATCCGTGCCGCGCAGGCTGCGCAGGCCGCGCCCCGTCTCGATGCGCACGCCGCGCGCCTCGTGGGCATGGCGAATGTAGTCGGACATGATGGGCGGCACGCTGCGGGCGAGCAGGCGCGATTGCGCTTCCACCACCGTCACATGCACTCCGCGTGCCTGCAGCGCGGCGGCGACTTCGAGGCCGATGAATCCGCCGCCGATCACGCAGGCCGTCCTGGCCTGCCCGGCGCTCGCGGCAAGAGCGAGGCTTTCGTCCAGCGTTCGCAGCATGTGCACGCCGGCCAGCTCGGCGCCCGGCACGAGCAGCGGGCGGCAGCGCGCCCCCGTGGTCAGCGCCAGCCACGCATAGGCCAGGGTCTGTCCGTCATCCAGCAATAGGCGGCGGCCGGACGTATCGATGCGAACCACCCGGCGTCCGAGCACCGTCTCTATCCCGCTGTCGCGGTAAAACGCGTCGCTTCGCAGCGGCAGCATGTCGACGGTCGATTTCCCGGTGAGCAGCCCTTTCGACAATGGCGGACGCTGGTAAGGCAGGCGCTCTTCCTCGCCGACCATGACGATGCGGCCGCGATAGCCGGAGTCGCGCGCGCTGGCGGCGAGCTGAAGGCCGGCATACGAAGCGCCGACGATGACCAGTGGAGAGTCGCTGCTCATGATGGCCGCCTCATGATTGCGATTCGGGAACGCTGACTGTCAGGCCGTCCAATGCCGGCGACACGATCAACTGGCAGCTCAGCCGGCTTTCCGGGCGGCGTTCCGACGCCACCCCCTGCAGCAATTCATCTTCCATCTCGTCGGCCGCCGGAATCAGCGGCAGATAGGATTCGTCGACGTAGACGTGGCAGGTCGCACATGAGCAGCAGCCGCCGCACTCGGCATCGATGCCGCGCACGTTTCCGTGTATCGCGGCTTCCATCACGCTTCGTCCGGTAGTTGCCTCGACGCTGCGCGTCGTTCCGTCAGGCAGCAGGCAGTTAATGACAGGCATGGTTCATCCTTAGAGGGTGGTATGAACAGTTTTGGGGGGGGGGGGGGGGGGGGGGGCCGGGGGGTTTGTGGGGGGCCCGTGTTTGCCCCCGCGGGGGGGGGGGTCCCCGGGCCAATCCTGGGGGGGGGGGCCGGGGGGGGGGGGGGGCCGTCTAGCTGGTGAATGGCTAAACGGGCTGATATTTAGTACGCCAGTTTCGGGA
>CBIHOK010000063.1:0-20071 GCA_966211575.1 uncultured Noviherbaspirillum sp. | reverse complement strand
GATTATGAAGCACTTCCAACTCCCCGTCAACTACTCCGCAGAAAATCTTTCGAAGAATCGACGCTGGTTTTGCACTTCAGAACCAGCCCGGCGCGCCTTGCTTTCGCTCGCAGAAGTCCTTGTTGGAGACCTCGTTTCGCGACGGGAGGCGAACTATATCAAAGGTTCCTGAAGCTTGGCAAGCGTTTCTCCAAAAATGCCGCCATTCCCTCTTTCTGGTCTGCCGTCGCGAAAGTACTGTGAAACAACCGCCGCTCATGTCGCACACCTTCGGCGAGCGTCGTTTCGTATGCCCGATTGACTGATTCCTTGATCATCATGATCGCTGCCAGCGGCATGGCGGCGATCGTTGCGGCTGCCCCCAGCGCCTCGTCCAGCAGCTTGTCCACGTTCACCACGCGCGACACCAACCCGGCCCGCTCGGCTTCCTGGGCATCCATCATGCGCGCGGTCAGGCACATATCCATTGCTTTCGCCTTCGAAACCGCACGCGGCAAACGTTGCGTTCCACCGGCCCCTGGCATGGTACCGAGCTTGATTTCCGGCTGACCGAACTTTGCATTGTCCGCGGCGATGATGAAATCGCACATCATCGCCAGCTCGCATCCGCCTCCCAGGGCATAGCCAGCCACTGCTGCGATGACGGGCTTGCGCACGCGCAGGATTTGCTCCCAGTTGCGGCTGATGTAATCGCTCCTGAACACATCCATGAAGCTGTAGGACGCCATCGCGCCAATGTCGGCTCCGGCCGCAAAAGCCTTCTCGCTGCCGGTTACAACAATGCAACCGATATTATCGTCGCCGTCGAACGCGAGGAGCGCCTCCCCCAGTTCATCCATTAACTGATCATTGAGCGCATTCAGGGCTTGCGGCCGGTTCAAACGTACCAGTCCCACACGTTCATGGCGCTCGACCATGATGTTTTTGTATTCCATCTTTCCACACCTCGCAGTTGGCAAAGGAGTCAAGATTGTAACTGCGGCAAAGCGACTCCGTACGGCTCGCTTTGTCACGCGCTGAAAGAAAGGCTTTCACAGGGGAGGAAGCCCGGTTTGAGCCATATCAAATTCATTTGCCGCCTCCCCCTCATGATAACAAGTTCACAATTGAGATTCAGACGTATTACCCGTTCTGCTTCCATTTCCACTCTTGAAGACATGCAGAGTGCTTAGCCCTGGTTTGTCTATTCCTACGGGTAAAAACATTGTCGCCCCCCCCAAACTGGACTGCCTGCCAGCTGGCAATTGTCCGCCTTGACAGGCGGCTCCAGGTTTAACAGCCAGAGGAGCAAATAATGGAACAATCAGCATGGTTGCCTGATGAAAGTTCCGGCTTCCCCGCGATGGATGCATTGCATTGCGAGTTTTTTTCTTTATTGAACGAGTTGTCGCATGCCGACGACCGGCAGTTCATCACACGCTATCAAGCTTTCGTCGCCCGGGTCGAGCAAATTTTCGCCAAGGAAGAAGGATGGATGGAGGAAGCAGCGTTCCCGCTCTTCCGGGAACATCAGGAACAGCATGCGAGGGTATTGAGCGCCTTGCACCATGTGTTTCCATTGGTTGCGGAAGGCGAACTGACGCTGGGACGCAAGATTGTCCAAACGCTTTTACCGCAATGGCTCGCCTTTCATATGACAACGATGGATATGGCATTGGCGCTCGCCCTCCAGCTGCGCGACATGAACTCCTCACACTCCGAAGATCCACGAATTGTGAGCGAAGCCGGCTCGCTCGTGTTTTGACAAGCAGGCCGCGCCAAACAGTGCTCTGCTTCCTCTTAATTCACGGTAGCGGCGGCAGAAAGTCGGGCAGAAATCGATGCAGCGGCTTCCTTGGGCAGCAATATCCACAAACGCCCTCTTTGCTTCATCCTGCCCGCCTGTTCGCCCGCTTGTGCGCCAAAACCCCAAAAGTAGTCGGCGCGCACCGGATTGCGGATCGCGCCCCCTGTGTCCTGCGCCATGACCAGCCGCTCCAGCGGAGCGTCGCTTCCCGGTTGCGTCGTCGAGAGGAAAACTGGAACCCCAAGCGGAATGAAGCGAGCATCAACCGCGATCGAGCGAAGCGGCGTCAGCGGCACCCCGAGAGATCCTTTTGGCCCCTGGTTCGGATCGGTCAGTTTCTCTTCCCGGAAAAACACATAACTGGGGTTGGCGTTCAACAGTTCCTGCTGACGGGACGGATGGGCCAGGAACCAGGCCTTGATGTTCTGGGCGGAAGCCTGATCGAGCGTCAATTCGCCCTTGTCTACCAGATAACGGCCAATCGACTTGTAAGGCTGGCCGTTCTGGTCGGCATACGCAAGACGGACAGTCTCATTTGAGTCGGCCAGTTTTACCCGTCCCGACCCCTGCACCTGCAGAAAGAACGCCTCGATCGGATCGTCAACCCAAAGCAGCTCCTTCCCGGCCAGAGCATGCGTTCGAACCAGCTCCGCGCGCGTCGGATAAGGCATTACCTTGTTGCCGACCAAGCGGCCGCGCAGACGCATTCCCTTCAGTTCCGGATATACGCTGGCCAAGTCAATCGTCAGCAAATCGTCGGGGACCGCATACAAAGGGGTCTGGAATACGCCTCCCCGCTTGTGCGCTCCTCTCAGCAGGGGTTCGTAATAACCGGTGATGAGTCCGTCGCTGCTGCCATCCTGATTCAACACTTGCACCGGAGTGAAGAACGCTTCGAAGAACATGCGGACCGCTTGTTCCTGGGAAGCATCGACATCCTGTGCAACCGTGCACGGCTCAGCCCATTCCGGTTTCCGGACCAGGACCTTGCATGAAGCGATGAAAGCCGGCCATGCCTGGCGCAGATCGTCCTGCTGCCAACCGGGAAGCGAAGAAAAATCGGCAGCTTGCAGCAACTCCGATGAGCGGTTTGCTGGCTTGGAGGCAGGAACAGATGGCGATACCGGGGCCGTATTGCAACCGGCAAGCATCAGAATTCCGGCGATGGCCGATACGAGTAAACTGGAGCGTTTGAATGACATCGAGGAAGCTATGTGGGCATTAATGCTGGAAGCGGGCGTCGCGTTGTTCTTGCTGGGGTTCATCGTATGGTCGACGATGTTCAGCGGAAATACGCGATCCTTGCCGCCCGAACAGGAATCCCGGGCGAACAAGGACGAGGTGAAAGATTAATTCAATGCAAGGTCCGCGGCAACGACAGGATGAATTCCGGGATCGCCGCTTCGAATCGCTCGCCGTCTTCGGCGACACAGAAGTAGCTTCCCGTCATTGAACCTTGCGGCGTTGCCAATGCAGTGCCGCTTGTGTACTCGAATTGCTCGCCAGGCTGCAGCAAGGGCTGGTGGCCGACCACTCCCAGGCCGCGGACTTCTTCCCTGTGGTTGTTGGCGTCGACAATTATCCAGTGCCGGGAAATCAGTTGTGCCGTAACAGTCCCAGTGTTCCTGATGGTGATCGTGTACGCAAAAACATAACTGGAACGGTCGGGATCGGACTGCTCGGCCAGATACTGGGTCTTGACCGAGACAGTGAATTGATAGGCAGCCATAACGGTTCCTTGTTGTGATTCGTTGTTGCGAGTCGTTATTGATCCCGCACCCGCTTCGCTGGGCAGCAAGTCATTGCACATCAAAACTTGCATTACTGCAATACTTTGCCGACAACCGAGAGGGTAAAATGACGGGTCTTTTATCCGCCTGAACGCTCATGCCCAACTATCGCATTGCTCCCAGCATCCTTTCCGCAGACTTCGCACGACTCGGCGAAGAAGTGCGCAACGTGGTCGCCGCCGGCGCCGACATCATCCATTTCGACGTGATGGATAACCATTATGTCCCCAACCTGACGATCGGACCGCTGGTGTGCGAAGCGATTCGCCCGCACGTGCAGACACCGATCGACGTACACCTGATGGTCAAGCCGGTGGACCGGATTATCCCCGACTTTGCAAAAGCCGGCGCCAACATCATCACCTTTCACCCCGAAGCTTCCGAGCACATCGACCGCACGCTGCAACTGATTCGCGACCAGGGCTGCAAGGCCGGCCTGGTATTCAACCCGGCAACCCCGTTGCATTATCTCGATCATGTGATGGACAAGCTGGACATCATCCTCATCATGTCGGTCAATCCCGGTTTCGGCGGCCAGTCATTCATACCGGAAGCGCTGCGCAAGATCGCTGCGGTCCGTGAACGTATCGACCAATCGGGCCGCGACATCATGCTCGAGGTCGACGGCGGCATCAAGATCGACAACATTGCCGCCGCCGCTCGTGCCGGCGCCGACACCTTTGTCGCCGGATCCGCGATTTTCGGCAAGCCAGACTACAAGAGCGTGATCGACGCAATGCGCGCGCAACTGGTACAGGCATGATCCCATCCCCGGTCATACCGCTGTCGGGCATCCGCGCCGCTATCATCGACCTGGACGGGACGATGGTGGATACCGCCCCCGATTTCCATGTCGCGATCAACCGAATGCGAGGCGACCTGCGACTCGCGCCGCTGGAGCTGGACACTATCATGCGGTTCGTGGGCAAAGGCACAGAAAACCTGCTGCGGCGGGTGCTGAGCATCGATTTCGAACCAGCGCAGATCGATGCCCACTTTCCGGCCGCACTGCAGTCCTATCTGCAGCATTACCGGGAAATCAATGGTCGGCACTCCTCGGTGTATCCGGGCGTGCGGGAAGGCTTGCAGGCCTTGCGCGCCGGCGAAGTGCGGCTTGCGTGCGTCACCAACAAACCCATTGCTTTCGCGTTGCCGTTGCTGGGAAAGACCGGACTGCGCGAATTTTTCGAAGTGATCTACGGCGGAGACTCGCTGCCGCGCAAGAAACCCGATCCCTACCCGCTGCTGAAAGTCTGCGCAGATTTCGGACTGCAACCTGCGCAAGTGGTCGCCATCGGCGATTCGTCGAACGATGCGGAAGCGGCGCGGGCCGCCGGCTGCCGGGTACTGAACGTACCCTACGGCTACAACCATGGCGAGCCTATACAAAAAGTCGATTCTGATGGTATAGTTCCCACGCTGCTGGAGGCAGCACGACTCATTTCCGCACCATCCCGCTCATAATGTTTCTCGACAAAAAACGTGACGCAACCGCGCTTGGCCTGTTTGAGGCCTGGCTGTGGCGACGCTGGCAATCCCGGGCTGAATAAACCCTCGATCGCCGCCGGCCGCTCCCATTTCTCAATCGGCCGCACGTTTTTTGAACAAATACCCGCGCTGTTGACGCCCGCTCTACAATAGCGCCCGGAGAGAAACATGACCGAACTCGAATTCAAATCGCTGGCCACGCAAGGCTATAACCGCATTCCGCTGATCGCCGAGGCATTCGCCGACCTGGAAACGCCGCTGACGCTGTATCTGAAGCTGGCCCAGACGCAAAACGCCGGCCGCAACACCTTCCTGCTCGAATCGGTAGTCGGCGGCGAGCGCTTCGGCCGCTACTCGTTCATCGGCCTGCCCGCGACCACGCTGATGCGCAGCTACGGCAACCATACCGAAGTCGTGAAAAACGGCGTCGTCAGCGAAACCCGCGAAGGCAATCCGCTCGACTTCATTGCCGAGTTCCAGGCCCGCTACCGCGCGGCGATCCGGCCCGGCATGCCGCGCTTCTGCGGCGGACTGGCAGGCTACTTCGGCTACGACACGGTGCGCCACGTCGAAAAGCGACTCGCGCACAGCGCTCCCACGGACGATCTCGGGTTGCCCGACATCCAGTTGCTGGTGACCGAGGAACTGGCGGTGATCGACAACCTGTCCGGCAAGCTGTACCTGATCGTGTATGCGGACCCGACCCAGCCGGAAGCCTATTCGAAAGCGCGCCAGCGCCTGAAGGATTTGCGCGCGATGCTGCGTCGCGTGGTGGACGTACCTGTCACTTCGGCATCGGTACGCACCGACACCGTCCGCGAGTTTGCGAAGGACGATTACTTGAAAGCGGTAGCACGAGCCAAGGAATACGTGATGGCGGGCGACCTGATGCAGGTGCAGATCGGCCAGCGCCTGAAGAAGCCCTACGTCGATTCGCCGCTGTCGCTGTATCGCGCATTGCGCTCGCTGAATCCGTCGCCTTACATGTACTTCTACAACTTCGGCGACATGCAGATCGTCGGCGCGTCACCGGAAATCCTGGTGCGCAACGAACAGCTCAACGACGGCGGCAAGAAAGTCACGATCCGGCCGCTGGCCGGCACCCGGCCGCGCGGCGCGACGCCGGAAAAAGATGCGCAGCTGGCGAAGGAATTGCTGGCCGATCCGAAGGAAATCGCCGAGCACGTGATGCTGATCGACCTCGCGCGCAACGATATCGGCCGCATCGCCGAGACCGGCAGCGTCAAAGTAACCGACAAGCTGGTGATCGAGAAATACTCGCATGTGCAGCATATCGTGTCCAACGTGGAGGGCCGGCTGAAGCCCGGGCTGTCGAATCTCGACGTGTTGAAAGCGACCTTCCCGGCCGGCACGCTATCCGGCGCGCCGAAGGTGCGCGCGATGGAAATCATCGACGAACTGGAACCGGTGAAGCGCGGCATCTACGGCGGCGCCTGCGGCTACCTGTCGTTCGGCGGCGAGATGGATCTGGCGATCGCGATCCGCACCGGAGTGATCAAGGACGGTACGCTCTACGTGCAGGCGGCCGCCGGCATCGTTGCCGACTCGGTGCCCGAGATGGAATGGCAGGAAACCGAAAACAAGGCCCGCGCGGTGCTGCGGGCAGCCGAGCAGGTGCAGGACGGATTGGACGGGGAGCTCTGACATGTTGCTGATGATCGATAACTACGACTCCTTCACCTACAACCTGGTCCAGTACTTCGGTGAACTCGGGGAAGATGTGCGGACATTCCGCAACGACGAAATCACGCTGGAGCAGGTTGCGGCGCTGAAACCCGACCGCATCTGCATCTCGCCCGGACCGTGCACGCCGCATGAAGCAGGCATCTCGGTGCCGCTGCTCAAGGAATTTTCCGGCCGCATCCCGATTCTCGGCGTCTGCCTCGGCCACCAGAGCATCGGCGCGGCATTCGGCGGCAAGGTGGTGCGCGCCAGGCAGGTCATGCACGGCAAGACGTCGCCGATCGCACATACGGGTGTCGGCGTGTTCAAGGACTTGCCCAGTCCCTACACGGTGATCCGCTACCACTCGCTGGCGATCGAACGCGAATCGCTGCCGGACTGCCTGGAGATCACGGCCTGGACCGACGACGGCGAAATCATGGGTGTGCGTCACAAGGAATTCCAGGTCGAGGGCGTGCAGTTCCATCCGGAGTCGATCCTGTCCGAGCACGGTCACGCGCTGCTGAAGAATTTCCTCAATACATGATGGAGAGCGACATGCCGATTACGCCGCAAGAAGCCCTGCTACGCTGCATCGAACACCGGGAAATCTTTCACGACGAGATGCTGTCGCTGTTCCGCAAGATCATGGGCGGGGAAATGTCTCCGGTGATGATCGCGGCGCTGACGATGGGCCTGCGCGTGAAGAAGGAATCGATCGGCGAGATTGCGGCCGCCGCCCAGGTGATGCGCGAGTTCGCCACCAAGGTGCCGCTGGCTGACAGCACGGGACTGCTCGACATCGTCGGCACCGGCGGCGACGGCGCCCACACCTTCAATATCTCGACCGCTTCCATGTTCGTCGCGGCTGCCGCCGGCGCCCGCGTCGCCAAACATGGCGGCCGCAGCGTGTCGTCGTCCTCGGGCAGCGCCGACGTGCTGGAGGCATTGGGGGCGAACATCAACCTGAAGCCGGAACAGGTCGCTCGCTCGATCGAGGAAACCGGAATCGGCTTCATGTTTGCGCCGAACCACCATGCGGCGATGAAGCATGCGGCGCCGGTGCGCAAAGAGCTGGGCGTGCGGACCATTTTCAACATCCTCGGTCCGCTGACCAATCCGGCCGGCGCCCCCAACATCCTGATGGGCGTGTTCCACCCGGACCTGGTGGGCATCCAGGTGAGGGTGCTGCAGCGGCTTGGCGCGCAGCACGCTATGGTGGTCTGGGGGCGCGACAACATGGACGAAGTGTCGCTCGGCGCCGCCACCATGGTGGGTGAACTGGTCGACGGCGAGATCCGCGAATACGAAATCCATCCGGAAGATTTCGGCTTGCAGATGGTGGCCAGCCGCAACCTGAAAGTGGCCAGCGCCGAGGAATCGAAACAGAAGATCTTCGAAGCGCTCGACAATACGCCGGGCCCGGTGCGCGATATCGTCGTGCTGAACGCCGGTACCGCGCTTTACGCAGCCGGTGCCGCGCCCTCGATCGGCGACGGCCTGCTGAAGGCGCGCGAGACGCTGGCATCCGGTGCGGCGCGGCGCAAGCTCGATCAATTCGTCAAGGTCACGCAGCAGCTCGGCTCGGCATAACACGACATGTCTGACATTCTGAACAAGATCCTGGAAGTAAAGGCGACGGAGATTGCCGCGACCAAGAAGCGGCGCGACTTCGCCAGCCTGCGCCGCGAAGTCGAGGGCGATCGCGCGCTGCGCAGCGGCTTGCGCGGCTTCGAAGCGGGCTTGCGCGCGAAAATCGCGGCCGGCCACGCGGGCGTGATCGCCGAGGTCAAGAAGGCATCGCCGTCGAAAGGCGTGCTGCGCCCCGACTTCCAGCCCGCCGAAATCGCGCGCAGCTATGCGGAGCACGGCGCCGCCTGCCTGTCGGTGCTGACCGACGTGCCGTTCTTCCAGGGTGCGCCCGAATACCTGCAGCAGGCGCGCGCCGCCTGTGCATTGCCGGTGTTGCGCAAGGATTTCATGATCGACCTGTACCAGGTGTACGAGGCGCGGCTGTGGGGCGCGGACTGCATCCTCCTGATCGTGTCGGCACTCGACCATGGCTTGATGACGGAGCTGGAAGCCTGCGCGCACGAGCTGGGCATGAACGTGCTGGTCGAAGTGCACGATGGCGACGAATTGAACGCGGCGCTGCGGCTGGATACCGCGCTGCTCGGTATCAACAACCGCAATCTGCGCACCTTCGAAACCTCGCTGCGCAATACGCTCGACTTGCTGCCCAGGATTCCCCCAGGCAAGCTGGTGGTAACCGAATCCGGGATTCTGAAACCGGACGATGTCGCCACCATGCGCGACGCGGACGTGCACGCATTCCTGGTCGGCGAAGCCTTCATGCGCGCGCCCGATCCGGGCGCCGAACTAGCGCGCCTGTTCGGCTGATTTCGTCCCCAGCCAGGCGTGCCGCATGCGGGTCGCGGCAGCCGGCTTCACGGCTGCCTGCAGCTTCAGTTGAGGAGCGGCGTCGGCCGCCAGCGCGACGTCGAAGGCCATCAGTTCGTCGCGCCGGAACGCATGCAGCAGCACCCGGTCGCCGGGCTGGTAACGCGCCAGCAGCTTGTCGAGGTTGCCGGCCGTGACCCGCAGACCGTCGATCGCGACCAGCAGGTCGCCGGCAGATAATCCGGCCCGGTGCGCCGCTTCTCCTTCATAGACATTCGCCAGCTTGCAGTCATTGCCGTCGCGCGTGGTGCGTACGCCGAGCCCGGCCTTGGCTTGCGCGCGCCCATCCTCCAGCGTGACGCCGAACGGCGCCAGCAAGTCGGCCAGCGGCAAGTCCGCAGTACCGCGAACATGACGATCGAAGAAGCGCTTGAGCTTGATGCCCGCCACCTCGTCGAACAGCGCTTCCGCATCCGCTTCGCTGACGCCGCGGCCGCCTGCTTGCGTGTAGAAATCGCGGCCGTAGCGTTGCCAGAGCGCGCGCATCACATCGTCCAGCGACTTTTTGCCCTTGCTCTGCCGGCGTATCGTCAAGTCCAGTGCAAGCGCGACCAGCGATCCCTTGGTGTAATAGCTGACGATCGCGTTCGGCGCATTCTCGTCCTGGCGATAATACTTGACCCAGGCGTCGAAACTCGATTCCGCCACGCTTTGCCGGGTGCGGCCGCTGCCGCGCAACACGCCGTTGGCGGTCTTGGCCAGCAGCTTCAGATAGGCTGCTTCGTCGATCACGCCGCTGCGCACCAGCATCAGGTCGTCGTAATAACTTGTGAAGCCCTCGAACAGCCATAGCAGCGAGGTATAAGCCTCGCGACTCAGGTCATAAGGCGCGAACGCATCCGGCTTGATGCGCTTGACGTTCCAGGTGTGGAAGTATTCATGGCTGCACAGGCCGAGGAAGGTCCGGTAGCCATCGCTCATTTCCTTCTGCCCGGTGACCGGCAGATCGGAACGCGAACAGATCAATGCGGTCGATGCGCGGTGCTCGAGACCGCCATAACCGTCGCCCACCGCCAGCGTCAGGAATACGTAGCGCGACATCGGCGCACGCTTGCTGCGCGGCTCGAACAGCGCGATCTGCGCTTCGCAAACCCGCTTCAAATCCTTGCTCAGACGCTGCATGTCGAGCCGCGGCACGCGCCCGGTGATCACGATGTCGTGCGGCACGCCGTGCGCACGGAAGGTGGCGAGCGCAAACTCGCCCATCTCGACCGGATGGTCGATCAGCTCGTCGTAATCGGCGGCGATGTAGGTGCCGAAGCCGTAGCGCTTTGCCTTCAGTTCCGGCAGTGCGGTAGCTACCCGCCAGGACTGGAATGCTTCTCCTTCGGGCCGCAGGATGTCGACCACGTGCGGGCGATCTTCCTGCCCATGCACGCGCAGGAATACGCTGCTGCCGTTGAAAAAGCCGTGGGTCTGGTCCAGGTGGGCGGCGCGCACCGACAGGTCCCATGCATACACCCGGTAGCGCAGCAGCAGCGGACCTGCTGTCGGTGCGGCCTGCCAGGTGTGCTTGTCCAGCTTCTTCAGCGCAATCCGCTTGCCGTCCGCGTGCGCATCGATGCTGACGACATTGCGGGCGAACTCGCGGATCATATAGCTGCCCGGTATCCATGCGGGCATCGACAATATCTGGCCTGCCGCATCCGGCGCATCGATCCGCAGCGTAATTTCGAACAGGTGGGCAGCCGGATCGGCTGCGGCAATCGTGTAGCTGAGGGCGTTCTTTTTGGCGTTCTTCATTCCATGGTTTCCTTGATGTTCAGGACGGAGCGCAGCAGGCTCGTCAGCGTCCCATGTCTTCGGCGGTGTCGATGTCGAAGGCGATTCCCGGATCGTCCACCTCGATCTCGGTGACCGGATGGCGCAGTAGCAGGCTGCGGGCACCCTGATCGCCCTGCAGGCTTAACAGTTCGGATAAATGGACGGCACCGAAAGCGACCGGATTGCCGCGCCGCTCGCCGCAGACCGGCACAGCGATCGATGCGCCGGCTTGCAATGCGGCGAGCAGGGTTCGCATCGTGCGCGGTTGCACGCGCGGCATGTCACCCAACGCGATCAACCAGCCGCGTGCGGCGCGTGTTGCGCGGATGGCATGGACCAGCGAGGCCGCCATCCCGCTCGCAGCCGCTTCGCAGTTGGTGACGGCGCAACCGGCTTCGGCCAGTTGCTGCGCAAGCAGGTCGGCGCCCGGACGCACCACGGCGAGCACTTCCGGTATCGCGCTGCGGAGGTTGTCGGCTGCGACGACGGCGACCGGTCGGCCCTCGGAAAACGGCTGTTGCAGCTTGTTGCGGATGCCAGCCAGATCGAAACGGGTGCCGGCGCCCGCTGCCAGCAAGATGCCGACATGGCGGCCGTCGGCCTGCTCGGCAAGCCAGCGCGCGTCAGCCGGCATCAGGCGTTGACGTTGACGACCAGCCGGCCGCGCACCTTGCCGGCGAGGATGTCGGGCGCCCGCTTCAACGTGTCGGCCAAGCCGATTTCCTCGGTGATCGCATCCAGCTTGGCCGGATCGAGATCGCGCGCGAGCCGCTCCCACGCCGCGAGCCGCTTCGCTTTCGGCGCCATCACGCTGTCGATGCCGATCAGGCGCACGGCGCGCAGGATGAACGGCGCGACCGATGCCGGGAAATCCATGCCCTGCGCCAGCCCGCAAGCGGCGACCGCACCGCCGTAATGGGTCTGGGCGACTGCATTGGCCAGCGTATGCGAACCGACCGAATCGATCACGCCGGCCCAGCGTTCCTTCTGCAATGGTTTGCCCGGAGACGAGAGCTCGTTGCGATCGATCACTTCGGCCGCGCCCAGCGCTTTCAGATAATCGGCCTCGGCCAGCTTTCCGGTCGATGCCACCACCCGGTAGCCCCAGCCGGACAGGATCGCGACCGCGATGCTGCCGACACCGCCCGAGGCGCCGGTGACCAGCACATCGCCGCTGTCCGCCGCCACCCCCTGCTCCTGCAATGCCAACACGCACAGCATCGCGGTGTAGCCGGCGGTGCCGATCGCCATCGCGCTCCGCGCCGACAGCTGCTGCGGACGGGGAATCAGCCAGTCGCCCTTGAGGCGGGCACGCTGCGCGAGGCAACCCAGGTGCGCTTCGCCGACGCCCCAGCCGTTGAGAATGAAGGCATCGCCCGCTTTCCAGTCAGGATGCGACGAGGTCACCACTTCACCCGCGCCGTCGATCCCCGGCACCATCGGCCAGCGCCGCACCACCGGCGACTTCCCGGTGATCGCCAGTCCGTCCTTGTAGTTGACGGTGGAATACGCGACCGCGACGGTGACATCGGCATCGGACGGAAGCTGATCGTCGTCGAGCTGGGTGAGGCGCGCATCGGTGCTGCCGTCCTGGTTCCGGTTGAGCAGGATCGCATTGAACATGGCGGGTCTCCTCAAGGTGAACGTTGATTATAGTTCGCAGGGAAAAAGCGCGCGGCCCGGCAAAAAAAAGACGCGCCCCTTGCGGAAGGCGCGTCGTGCAAAAGCAGGCGGCAATATCTTACTTGAGCGATGCGAATTTGTTTTCCAGCGCCTTCGCATCGATTGCCCCCGGGATGCGGGTACCGTCGGTAAAGAAGATGGTCGGCGTGCCGGTGACTTTCATCTTTTGGCCCAGCGCCAGTATCTTTTCATTCGGCGCGGTGCAGTTTGCCGGCGCCGGCGGCGCTTCCTTGCCGTTCAGCATCCAGTCTTCCCATGCCTTGGAGCGATCGGCGGAACACCAGACATTACGCGACTTGGTTACAGAATCGGGAGCGAGGATGTTGTACATGAAGGTGTAGACGGTCACGTTGTCCACTCCCCTCAGCATGTGGTGCAATCGCTTGCAATAGACGCAATTCGGATCTTCGAACACGGCAATCACGTTCTTGCCGTTTCCCTTGACCATCTTGATCGCCGAATCGAAAGGCAGGTCGGCAAACTTGATCTTGCTGAGCTCTTCCACCCGGGCAGTGGTGTAATCCTCGAAAGTCCGCGCGTTCACCACCCGACCGATGAACAGGTAGTCGGCCTTGGCATCGGTATAAAAGATGTCGCTGCCGACCCGCACCTCGAACAAGCCGCCATACGGTGTCTTGGTGACCGAATCGACTTTCACGTGTTGGCCCAGGCGCGGTTCGATCGTCTTCCTGATGGCCGCTTCCTGTGCGGTTTCCGCAAACGCGGTCCCGGCCAGCAGTGCCAGCAGGCCGATTGCCAGGAGTCTGGTGATTTGTTGGGTGATTTTCATCGTGCCTTTCAATTTGTACGTTGTCGCCATGCTCACCGGCCCATTGCGTGGCCGATCAATTTCCTCTTTATGACCGGCAACTTGTCGATCAGGTTCAATCCGAGATTGCGGACCACGCGCAGCGGTTCGAAATCCGCCGAGAACAAGCGCTCCAGTCCGTCGGTGGCGAGCTGCATCAGCAGGATGTCTTCCTTGCGGCTGCGCGCGTAGCGCGCCAGCACCCGCTCGTCGCCGCAGGCACGATGCGCTTCGCGCGCGACCACTGTGTCGAGCAGGCTGGCGACGTCGGCGAAGCCGAGGTTCATCCCGTGTCCGGCCAGCGGATGCACGACATGCGCGGCATCGCCCACCAGCGCCACGTGCGGCGCCACGATGGAATGCGTGCGCAGCAGGATCAGCGGGAACGCCTTCACGCATTCCGGCTGCAATGGCTGCAGGCGGCCGGCCGCAAATCCCGGCAGCTGCGACAGGCGCCCGGCCAGTTCGTCCAGCGGCACCCGCAGCAGCGATTCCGCCAACGTCTCGGGCGCCGACCATACCAGCGACATGCGCTGGCCGGGCAGCGGCAGCAGCGCGATGATTCCATCGCTGGCGCTGAACCACTGGTAGGCGGCGCCGTGATGCGGCCGCTCGCATTCGAAATTGGTGACGATCGCACGCTGGCCATAGGAGCGGTAATCGATGCCGATATCGCATCGACCGCGCACCCACGACTGAGCACCGTCGGCTCCCACCAGCAGCGAAGCGGCAATCTTGTCGCCGCTGTCGAGTTCGACCATCGCTTCATTGAGGTCCACTTGCAGGTCGACGGCGCGGCCATTCACGGTCCTCAGATTGGGGGCAAAGCGCAGCGCCGCATCCAGCGCCGCGTTCAGGTTGCGGTCTTCCACGATCCACGCAAGGGAACCGGCACGGGCGCCGTAGGCGTCGAACGTCAGCTTGCCGGCTTGTGGGCCATCGCCGTTGACGATCATCGCGTCCACCGGCGCGACCCGCTCCGCATCGAGCGCGTCCCATACCTTCAGGCTGGACAGCAGGCGATGGGCAACCTGGTTCAGCGCAAACACGCGCACATCCCAGGAGGGACTTTCTCCCGCGGCGCCGGAGGCGGTCCCGGCCGGAGCCAGCAAGGTCACCGACAGCCCGGCCTGCGCAAAACCGAGCGCCGCCGTCTTTCCGATGACGCCGTTACCGATGACACAGATATCGCTTTGTAATTGCATGAGACGCAGCCTTGCGGTGAACAGAAAGACGACCGAGGTGGCGCCCATTATAGCTGTTGCGCCCGCATCGGTTCGGGCAAAGGCCTTGCATATTCCGGCAGATTTGCTATACTTGCGCGCCTTGGCCTGGTAGCTCAGTCGGTAGAGCAGAGGATTGAAAATCCTTGTGTCGGTGGTTCGATTCCGCCCCGGGCCACCAAGAAAAAAGAAAAGGGCTTAGCTGCGGCTAAGCCCTTTTTCATTGGTCCATCATTCCCTGATTGAGTCGCCATTAGATCGCATGCGGCGACATCATCGAACGGCTCCCCGTCCTTCGGCGTACCGGATTCGCTCAGTGCAGACTCTGCTGGTCCGGCTTTGCGCTCTCCGCCGTCCCGGCATTGGCCGTCTGCGCATTACCGTTACCCTGGCCTCTTCCGGCGGTCACGTCGTTGACTGCCGACTTGACTTCGCGTTCCGCAGTCTGCGCGACACGCTGCGCGGACTCCTTGAACGTCCCCGCCTTTTCGCGCGCGGTTTCCTTCGCGGAATCGAGCAGCCTGTCACGCGGGCCGCCCATCAGCTCGTCTTCGCGACGCGTGCCGGGCAGCAGCGCGCCCACCAGCGTGCCGATCGCCAGCCCAAGCGCGCCCACCATCAAAGGCTGTTCGTCCATCATCTGGCTGATGCTGTCTTTCGCCTGGTAGTACTGCTGTTGCGACCGATGACCGAATTCGCGCGCACTGTCGGCCGCTCCCGACACGCGCTCGCGCGTCTGCTGCGTCATGCCGCGGGCGCGGTCCGCGACCGAGGATGCGCTGCCGCTGATGCGCTGTCCGATCTCGCTCGCCTTGTCCATCAGGTTGTGCCCGGTTTCGCTCGCCTGGTCTTTCAATTCGCGACCTTTTTCTCCGGCCCGGGATGCCATGTTCCGCATCTTGCCGCCGACCGACTCGCCGCTGTCGGTATCGGAGAATCCGCCGCTTGCGTACAGTTCGCGCTCGTAAGCGGCGGCCTGCCGGCGCGCCCGGGCGCGGCCGTCCGAGTTTTGCCCCTGCATCATCAGCCAGCCGATCCCGACACCGATCAAGGCAACCGGTACCGGATTGTCGCGAATGGTGTTGCCGAGGTTGGCGCCGAAATCGGCGGGCAGGCTGGTACGCGCGTAGGCAAAGGCCTGGTCCATCATCTGGCCGGGCGTCAGCCGGCTTTGGATTGCATCGATCGTGGAACTGACTTCGGCGCGGGTGCGTTCGATATCGTTCTCGATTTCCTCGGGACGGCGATTGTCTTCTTGTTCTCTCATTGCATTTTCTCCTTGGCTACGCCCTCGTCCCGCCGCAGCGAGTCCATGGTGCGGTGTGGCATCAGGTTATCCGGCTGCAACTTCGCGCTTCCGCCCTTGAGCATGATGTAGCCGATGATTGCCACCACCACGCCGACAATCAGCGGCGCCAGCCAGGGCGCGAGATTGGGCGGCAAGACCATCGCCACGCCTTGCACGATGGCCTGCAGGATGATGAACAAGCCGGCCAGCACGATCGCCGCGCCGATCGCGACCGAAGTGAGCGCGGCCTGTGCAGTGGAAATCTTCTGCGACATTTCGGCTCTTGCCAGCGCAATCTCCTGGCGCACCAGGTCCACGGTCTCGCGCGTCAGATCCGAGAACAGCGTCGGAAGCGATTTCTCGGTTTTGTTATCGATTGCCATAGGGAGTCCCTCCTTGTTGAGTTCCGCTGGTAGACGGTGCCGCCGTACTGCCCGGTGTTCCGTCCGCGCCAATGCCGCCAGCGGCGACTTCGCCGGTGAGCGGCGCGCCGGCCACCGGATCGGTGCCGACCACGCCGGCGGGGTTATCCGCTTGCGTCGCACCGCGCGTAGCGGAGGACGCATCCGACCAATTGCTTCCGGCAGCTTCTTCGCGATAATCGCCGCCGCGTTCAGCGCTGTAGGTGCTACGGTTTTCGTCGCCGTATTCGTCATCGTATTCGTCGCGGTATTCGTTACCGTACCGCCGGCGCCAGTCGGAGGCAGACGACTGACGTTGCGACGATGAGCTTTTCAGGAAGCGGGCCAACACGAAGCCGGCAACAATCGATCCGGCAAAGAATGCAACGGGTGCACGCCGTCCCAGGTTCTCGGCATCACGCAGCAGCGTATCCATGTCTTTCTGACGCAACTCGTGGCCCAGCGATTCCAGCCGCTCCGCCGCCATCCCGATATACCTGCCGGTTTGCGATTGCCCTTGCCCCTGCAACTGGCCCGCGGTATTGCGAAATGCATGTGCGACCGAGTCGACCTGCCTGGCGGCATTGTCCTTCTGTTGCTCGAACATCGAACGCCCCTGTTCCTTCGCACGCCCGGCCATGTCCTGCGCATACTCCTTCGCGTCGCCGGCCATCCGCTCACCGGCGTGTTTCACACTCTCGGCGGCGGAAGCGCCGGATTGCTGTTGCGTACCGTCGCGAGCATCCGCTCCCGCCGATCCCGCCATATTCGGTCCGGCGCCAGGCCCGGCCGTCGATCTCGTTCGATCGGTGTCGTTGTCTACCATCGTCATCACTCCTTGCGCTTGTCTGGTGGTGAAGAATTGTTCTCGCCAAAGGCATCTGGCAAAACCTTATCGAGTTTGAAATACAAACACCGGTTTAGTTCGCATCACGAAAAAAGACGGACTCGAGGCACAGCTGCGCAGCTTGCCGCTTCGACCATGACACGACCGCCGCAGCATGAAAGCGATGGCGAGCGCTGCAGCCCCGGTGTACCATGCGCGTTTTTCCGCACGAGAACTTCATGAGCAGCACGCAACTTGTCATAGCCTTACTCGCCGTCGTCCTCGGCGCCATCGTCATCTACTGGATCGCCTACCAGACCGGCCGCCTGCACGGCTATGAAAACGGGATGAAGAAAGGCCTGCGATTGAATGCGCAGGTCGAGCATCTGAAAGGCATGTCGGACGGCTATGTGATGGCGATGCAGCACACGCCGGGGCAGCGCAACGAATTCATGCACAATGTGCTGCTGCGCACCGGCGCGATTACCGAAGCCGACATCGAAGCAGATCGCCAGCGCCGGCTGCGCTTGCAAATCGAGAATTAGAACCGTTCTCGCCTCCATGAACGAAGAGCAACACCCTGCAATGCGAGTATCGGCATTGTTGCCCGGCTCTCCGTCGCACTCGCATGTCACTCGTATGCAGATCGCAATACTCGCCCCTGACATCAAACAGGCCAGCCGCATCGGCGGAATGTTGGAAGAATCCGGCCATGCATGGAAGTCCTGGCCCAGCCTGCAGGCAATGCTGGCCGACGCGGACCGGCCGCAAGCCATGCTGCTGATTGCCGATGCAAGCCTGGCCCGGGACTTGGGCGCACCTTGGGCGGACAAGGAAAGCGGCGCGCCTCGACTGCCGATCCTGTACCTGGCGGACCGCGCCACCGAGCATCTGCTGGCCGCCGCGCTCGCGCATGGCAGTGCGGATTACCTGTACAAGCCGGTGCGGCGCCCCGAACTTGCAATGCGGCTGCGCGTCTTGCTGGAGCGCGCCTATCCGGCGCTCGGCACGCCGCCGCTGCGGCTGGGCGACTATACGTTCGACGTGGACCGGCAGCGCGCCAGTCTCGGCGACCGGGCGGTGGAGCTGACGCAGAAGGAATTCGAGTTGGCGCTGCTGCTGTTTCGCAATATCAACCGCCCGTTGTCGCGCGCCTACCTGATGGAAGCGGTCTGGTCGCGTGACGCGAACCTTCCCTCGCGCACCGTCGATACTCATATTTCGCGGGTCAGGAACAAGCTCGGGCTGCGGCCGGCGCACGGATTTCGCCTGGTGCCGGTCTACAGCTATGGCTATCGGCTGGAACAAGTCGCAGCGGCGGGCAGTCCAAATGCCGGCGCCGGGGAAGACGGCATCGACGCTTGAGCAGGCGTGGCAGGGGAAAGCGCAAGCTGCCCGCTCTTTCGCGCCCCTCTGCGACACCGAGCGGCGTGCAGCCGATAGCGTTGTGACAACAAGGCTGACAGTCTTGTGGCCGGTTGCAACAGGCTATAATGGGGTGTTCGATATATTGCCCAGACAAGAGCGGAATGCAGCTTTTCACCGTCGGCCTCAACCATACCACTGCGCCGGTAGCGCTGCGCGAAAAAGTGGCGTTTCCTGCGGACCGGATCGGTCAGGCGGTGACGGCGCTGCGCGCCTGGTTCGGCCGTAGCGGCAACGGCGCGAGCGACGAAGCAGCCATCCTCTCCACCTGCAATCGCACCGAACTGTACGCCGCGAATCCCGGTGCGGCGAGCATCGAAGCCGGCATCGACAGCACGGCAAGTTTCCTTGCCGATTACCATAAACTGCCTTACGGCGAACTCCGTCCCTATCTGTATGCGCTGCCGCAGGACAACGCGGTGCGCCACGCATTCCGCGTCGCTTCCGGCCTCGATTCGATGGTGCTGGGCGAACCCCAGATCCTCGGCCAGATGAAGGATGCGGTGCGTCACGCGGAAGCGGCCGGCGGACTGGGCACCTATCTCCACCAGATGTTCCAGCGCACCTTCGCGGTGGCGAAGGAAGTGCGCAGCACCACCGAGATCGGCGCGCATAGCGTATCGATGGCCGCCGCCGCGGTGCGCCTGTCGCAACGGATTTTCGACACCGTCGCCGACCAGCATGTGCTGTTCATCGGCGCCGGCGAAATGATCGAACTGTGCGCAACCCATTTCGCCGCGCAGAGCCCGAAGACGCTGACCATCGCCAACCGCACGCTGGAGCGCGGCGAAACGCTGGCGCACCGTTTCAACGGGCGCGCGATCCGGCTCGCCGACCTGCCCGATCAGCTCGCGAAGTTCGACATCGTCGTGTCCTGCACCGCCTCGTCGCTGCCGATCATCGGCCTCGGCATGGTCGAACGCGCGGTGAAGGCGCGCCGCCACAAACCGATCTTCATGGTCGACCTGGCGGTGCCGCGCGACATCGAATCCGAGATCGGCCGGCTCGACGACGTATTCCTGTACACGGTCGACGATCTTGGCGCCGCGGTCCAGACCGGCATCGAAAACCGCCAGGCCGCGGTCGCGCAGGCGGAAGCGATCATCGAGACCCGCGTGCAGTCGTTCATGCACTGGATCGACAGCCGCGCGGTCGTGCCGTTGATACAGGACCTGCACGAAACCGGCGAATCGCTGCGCATGGCGGAACTGGAGCGGGCGCGGCGCCTGCTCGCAAAGGGCGAAGACGTCGACCTGGTGCTGGAAGCGCTGTCGAAGGGATTGACCGCGAAATTCCTGCACGGCCCGCAACAGGCGCTGCACAATGCGCAGGGCGACGAACGCGCGCGCCTGGCCGCGCTGCTGCCACAGTTGTTCCGCACCAAGCGCTAGAGGGTGTTATGAACTGTTTTGGGGGGCGCGCAGCCCCGGAAACCGGGCGGATACC
>CBIHOK010000062.1:0-20422 GCA_966211575.1 uncultured Noviherbaspirillum sp. | reverse complement strand
TCAATATCCTCGCCTGCCGCGCCAGCTCGGGGCTGCGCAGGTCGCCCGGCATCACGACGTCGGTAAAGATCAGGTCGATCGTGATGCCGCTTTTCAGGATGACCAATGCACTGGCGGCGTCATCGGCCTTCAACACGCGATAGCCAAGACTGGTCAGCATGTCGACTGCCGTGGTCTGGACCGCGAGATCGTCTTCGACGACGAGGATGGTTTCCGTTCCTCCGGTAACCGGCCCGCTCAAATGGGTGACCGCTTGCGTCTCGTTTTCAAAAGCACGTGGGAAGTACATGCGTATCGTGGTGCCCTGCCCGACTTCGCTGTAGATCTTGAAGTGGCCTCCGCTTTGTTTGACAAAGCCAAACGCCATCGACAAGCCCAGGCCCGTGCCCTCGCCTTCCCGTTTGGTCGTGAAGAACGGCTCGCAAGCCTTTTCCAGTATCTCTGGCGACATTCCGATACCGGTGTCGCTGATGGCAAAGGCCACGTACTGTCCCGGCGTGACCTCCGCATGCTTCGACGCGTAATCGTCATCCAGCAACGCATTGTTGACTTCGATGGTCAGTTTTCCGCTGCCGGCCATCGCGTCGCGCGCATTGATCGCCAAATTGATCAAGACATTTTCAAGCTTGCTGACATCAACGCAGATATTCCAGATGCCGGCGCCGATGACGTTCTCGACGCTTATTCTTTCCCCTAGGACGCGCCTCAGCATGTCACCCACAGCGTGGAGGGCTTTGCCCGGATTGATGACGACGGGCTCCAGCGGCTGGCGCCGCGCGAATGCAAGCAACTGAGTCGACAGCCTGCCTCCCCGCTCGACCGCCTCGATCGCGGTTTCCCATCTTCTCAAGGCGATGTCGTTCGCCGCCACATGATCCTTCAACAACTGCAAGTTGCCGCCGATGACCTGCAGGATGTTGTTGAAGTCATGGGCAATGCCTCCCGTCAGCTTGCCGATCGACTCCAGCTTCTGGGCACGCTGCAGCGCCTGCCTGGTCATCTCCAGTTCCAACTGGGCCTGCCGCTTCTCGCTGATATCGCGCGTGACCTTGGCGAATCCGATCAGATTGCCCTCTTCGTCCCTTACCGGATCGATAATGACATGAGCCCAGAACCGGCGGCCGTCCTTGCACACGCGCCAGCCTTCGCTTTCGAATTTTCCGGTGCTTTCGGCGATGCGAAGCGCTTTCTCCGGTATCCCGGCAGCCCGATCCTCTTCCGTGTAAAAACAGCTGAAGGACTTCCCGATGATTTCGTCCGCCGTATAGCCTTTGAATAGCTCGGCACCCCGATTCCAGCTGTCGATCAGGCCATCCGGCGTGAGCATGTAGATGGCGACATCCTTGATGCTCTCCACCAGCAATCGATAGCGGTCCTCAAGAGCTCGTCTGTGGACGAAGGGTCGATTTTCCGATGGCATCACGAATAAAGTAGTAGGAGATAAATATATTGCCGGGGCAATCCTGAAGGGCAGACCAATGAAAGAGCGCCAAATTCCCCGGAAGACTCGACGATTTTAGCTGGAGTTGTGTGGCCGATTCGCCCCAAGGGCGTCTACGAAATGACAGTGGGGGAAACCACAATTCCGGCGAATGTCGCCATGGGCCAACTCCGACAGCGAAATAAGGTGCTGAATCTAGGGAGGGTGCTTGGGAAAAGTCTTTCAGTCAACAATCTTATTGCTTTTCGGAAATTTTGCGTAGCAAGAATGCCATATCCATGGCGAAAGTTCAAAGTTTCCAGGGCGCCCTGATCCATATTTTGATGCGATGGGATGTCAGCACGGCCTCGCTCGCCGAATTATCCGGCGCGGGGCCGCCGATTGTGGATCGGGTGTCAAGAGCAACCAGGCCGGTTCGGCCGAAGCGATCCGCTCGTGATTCGACGGCGCCGATGCAGGCACCCTGGACCGGCCATTCCGGGGCGATATTCGGATCGATAAGGGTCATGGACGTCTTGAAACACGACCTTGTATGGGCACCAATGATGTGGCGTGGCGGAAAGAGCAAGGACAACACTGGACCGGGTTGCAAAGACTCGGCATCGCCAACAAACGCTTGAAGGCCGGATGGGACGTCTCCTACCTTAGCCGATTTCTGGGCCCCTGAAATCAAGGGGATTCATGCGATTGCCGTGCTCGCTGAAGCAATCTCATTGCAAATGCAAATAGTTCTCATTATAATTACCAAACTTATATAGTATTTCCTCTTCCTGCTCCGACACACCGGCGAATTCGATGACACGGAAGAATACTTCGCCTCTTTCATCAAGCATGCGCGGGCTGTACACCCGGCTATCGGATGTCCGGAGCAACGGCAGCCGACGGACAGCAGCATGAACGACACCGTACTCGCCAGGCGCATCGGGCCGCTCAGCGTGATCCTGCTGCTGCACGCAGCACTTTTCTATGCGCTGGCGCACGGTTTGCAGCACAAGAGCGTGCGCCTGCAATCGCAGCCGCGCGAAATTGTCGCCACCCTGCTCATGCCGGCACCGCCGGCCCCGGCTTCTCCCACGATTGCGCAACCGGCCCCGCCCTCGCCTCCGAAACGAACAACTCCGTCCCTGCCCAAAAAGCCCCCGCAAGTAGCGAAGCCGGCGCCCAAACCCCGGCCGCAGCCGCTTAAGCCGCCGAAGCCTGAACCGGAGAAAACGCAAGCACCGCCGTTGCCGGCGCCTGCTCCCGCGCTGCCGCCCACCGACACGCCGGCGCCTGCCACGGCGCCATCTCCCATCCCACCCGCTCCACCGGCGCAGGCAGCGCCTCCGGCACCGCCCGCACCGCCGAAAACAGTCGCCGGCGTCGAATACCTCGAGCCGCCGCGTCCCGTCTATCCATCGATGTCGCGCCGCATGGGAGAAGAAGGCAAGACCGTGCTGCGTGTGCTCATCGAGGAAAACGGCCATGCCGGACGCATCGAAATATTGCACTCCTCTGGCTCGTCGAGGCTGGATGAAGCAGCCAGGCAAGCGGTTCGGCATGCCAGCTTCAAGCCTTACCGCGAAAACGGCAAGGCATTGGCCGTATTCGCCCTCATCCCCATCAATTTTCAACTGGATTAAGAAGGAAGCATCATGGAAACCAACCCGTACGGACTGGAAAGCCTGTGGCTGCAGGGCGATATCGTGACCAAGGGCGTCGCCTTGTTGCTGACGGTGATGTCGGTCGCTTCCTGGTACGTGATCGTCACCAAGGCCATGCAGCTCTTGCGCTACAACCGCGCGGCGCGCGCCGCCGGCCATGAGTTCTGGGACACTACCAGCCTGCAGGACGGCCTCGGCACGCTGGGCAACGGCAATCCGTTTGCCGACATCGCGCAGGCCGGCGTCGGCGCGCTGCGTCATCACAACGCGCACAAGGGCCATCTGCATGACCAGCTATCGCTCAGCGACTGGGTCACGCTGTCGCTGCGGCAGGCGATCGACGAAGCGGCGGGCAAGCTGCAGGCCGGCATGGCGGTGCTGGCCTCGGTCGGATCCAGCGCCCCGTTCGTCGGCCTGTTCGGCACCGTGTGGGGCATTTATCACGCGCTCGTGTCCATCGGCACCAGCGGCCAGACCAGCATCGACAAGGTGGCCGGACCGGTCGGCGAAGCCCTGATCATGACCGCGCTCGGCCTGGCGGTCGCCATTCCCGCCACCTTCGGCTACAACGCGCTGGTACGGGGAAACAAGAGCGTGACCGGGCGGCTCAACAAGTTCGGCTTCGACCTGCATGCGCTGTTCGTCACCGGCGCCCGTGCCGAACCGTCGGCCGAAGGCGGCACTGCGAAACTGTCGGTGATCGGGAGCGCATGATGGCAATGGGTTCCCTATCCGACAGCGAAGACGACTTCAACCCGGAAATCAACACTACGCCGCTGGTCGACGTGATGCTGGTGCTGCTGATCATTTTCATCATCACGCTGCCCGTCATCAACCAGAGCGTGAAGATAGACTTGCCGCGCGCCGCAGCGCAGGCCGATCAGCTCAAGCCGGAAAGCATCAACGTCTCCATCGACGCGCAGGGCGCACTCTACTGGAACAAGGAGAGCGTCGATCTTGCCCAGCTGAATGCGCGTATCGCGGAAGCGGCGAAACGGCAACCGCAGCCGGAGTTGCATCTGCGCGCGGAACGCACGACGCAGTATGAAAAAGTGGTGCAGGTGATGGCGGCCGCCCAGAACGGTGGGCTGGGGAAGATCGGGTTTGTTACCGATCCGCAGCTTGATGGAGGTAGATGAGGTTATCAGCCTCACTGACGCACATAGCGCAAGTGCGTGGCGGCTGGCCCCTCAAGAACCCTGTCAATGCGAAACTGCGGTCCGGGCTCGCGCAGGTTCTCGAAGAGACGCCGCCCGCCGCCGAACAACACGGGCGCCAACGCGATTTCCAGCTCGTCAACCACGCCCAGATTCAGGTACTGCTGGATCACATCCGCTCCACCCGCGATACGGATATCCCGACTGCCCGCGGATTCCCGCGCCAGCTCCAGGGCACGCTCTGCCCCGTCATTGATGAAGTAAAAGGTCGTCCCGCCGGGACGCACCCATGGCTCGCGTTTCTCGTTGGTGAGGACGTATACCGGTGTGTGAAACGGCGCCTCCTCCGGCCAGGCGCGCTCACCCTGGTCGAACATTCGCTTGCCCATGATGTTGGCACCGGTGCGCTCCGCAGTGCTCCGAACCAGGTCATTGACGGGGCCGGTCTCTCCACCTGGTCCGAACTTGACGAGGTTCTCGCGAAAGTACTGTTGATTGATGAGCCAGGCCATCATCGCCCCCCACTTGGCACCCCAGTTCTTGTACCCAGGGTTCTCCATGGTCATTCCTTCCGGTGCCATGTAGCCATCGAGGCTAAGTCCAATATTGACGAATACTTTGCTCATGATTTTTATACCTCCGCTGCGTCGAACAGATGCATCTGTACATCGCCATCTTCCGGCGCCAGGACACGCCGGTCTGCCGCGCAAGCCTGCCCCTCCGGTGTCGAGAAGGCGTGCCGGATCGCCGCGAGGTCATCGAAGTAAAGGGTCCCGATCAAGTACGGCGTGGAATCGCCGGCGGGCGTGAGAATCGGCCGCCGGCTCACCTCGTACTTCCGCAGCCCGGGGAGCCGCTTTGCCAGCGGCACGTGCACGTTGAAGTAGTGCGCATCGAACGCCTCGGGGTCCTTCGGCGTTCGATAGATAACCACCATTCTTCCCATTTTTTGCCCTTTCAGCTTCACTGAGTCAGTTGCCGGCGGGCTTGACGTCGATCAGGCCGCCATTGATGATCCAGGGCGTGCCAAAGCGATCTGTCAGCATACCGAACGTCTCGGCCCAGAAGGTCTTTTGCAACGGCATCGTTATCTTGCCGCCTTCGCTCAAGGCCTCAAATATGGATTTGGCTTCCGCGGCGCCGGGATAGGAAAGCGTGAGGGAAAATCCTTTCATGCCCTGGTAAGGTTCGCAGCCCACCATGGCGTCGCCGGCCATCAATACGTATTGATCGAGTGCCATGCGCGCATGCATGACGCGGTCTTCATTCCCAGGAGGCATTTGGTCGCGCATCGGCGACTCGCCATTAGTCATCATCATTTCAATCTTGCCGCCGAGCACGCGTTCATAAAAACGCATGGCTTCTGCGCAGTTGCCGTCGAAGCCAAGATAAGCATTAAGTTGAGGCATGGTTTCTCCTTTGAGAAAGGCCGCCTGCCCCCGAAGTCGATGCGGGGATGAAGCCGCCTGGGATACAGAATGGAATACAGAAAATCGGGAATTCCAGCGGACACGTGTATTTGTGTACAGCGTCCACAAACAATAACATGGATAATGGACAGTGTCCACATGGGGAAGTCATGAAAAAGAAAATCAATAATCCAGCCGCACGCGATACCTATCGGCACGGCGACTTGCGGCGCGCCTTGCTTGAGGCCGGCATTGAACTGGCGCGCGCGGGCGGACCGGATGCGATCGTATTGCGCGAAGCAACACGGCGCGCGGGCGTCGTGCCCAATGCCGCCTACCGTCATTTCGCCAGCCGACAGGAACTTCTGATGGCGGTGCGTGCATACGCCCTGTCGGAATTGGCGATCGAGATTGAAAACGAAATAGCCGCCTTGGAAGAAGACCCCGGCTCGGCCGAGCATGCGCGCGGCTGCCTGCGCGCGGTCGGCATTGGTTATTTGCGCTTTGCCCATGCCGAGCCAGGGTTGTTCCGCACGGCGTTTTCGGTTCCCTTGAACGATGGACCCGAACCCGACCCGGCTCGTGCCGGGCGCAGCGGGTTGAATCCTTTCCAGCTGCTGGGAGCGGCCCTGGATCGGCTGGTCGACACCGGCGTGCTACCGCCTGAACGGCGCCCCGGTGCGGAATATCTGGCCTGGTCCGCCGTGCATGGCTTGGCCGTGCTTTTCACTGACGGGCCGCTGCGCAGCCTGACCGATGTGCAAAGATCCGCCGTCGGAAAACGCGTGGTGGAAATGGTGGAAAAAGGTTTGTGATCCGGGCGCTCCGGAAGAGCTTCATCCGACCCACTCTTTCGTGCTTTGCCAACTAGCCATTATCTGGCGAACCTTATCAAATCAAATCCAGCCTGCTCCAATCGACCTCGTTTATTTTGCGGCCTTCAGCAGTTCCACCTCAGACACTCGCCCATTGGCGCAGCAGATTGTGATAATGCCCGGTCAAACCGACCACCTCTTCCACGTCGCCCAAGCGTTCGCGCAGCTTGTGGATATTCCTGTCCAGCTCGAACAGCAGACTGCGCCGTCCATCGTCGGCAATCATGCTCTGCACCCAGAAGAACGAGCAAATGCGCGTGCCGCGCGTCACCGGCTGCACCTTGTGCAGGCTGCTCGATGGATAAAGGATCATGTCACCAGCAGGCAGTTTCACTTCATGCTCGCCGTAGGTATCGGCCACGATGAGTTCGCCGCCGTCGTAATCTTCCGGATCGCATAAAAACAGCGTGCAAGACAAATCGGTGCGCAGGCTCTGCAACGATCCCGGTATCGCGCGGACAGCACCGTCCACGTGAAAGCCGTAATGTTCGCCGCCCTCGTAGCGGTTGAACAAGGGCGGCATGAATCGCGCCGGCAACGCAGCGGCGAAAAACAGGGGATTGCTCCCCAGCGCGTTCAGGATGATGCGCCCCAGCTCCAGGCCGGCCGGAGACGATTCGGGCAATTGCCGATTCTGTTTGACGCGCGCGCCCTGCGTTCCCACTGTCGCCCTGCCATCGATCCAGTCCGCCTTGTCCAGCGCCTGCCGGATATGGGCGACTTCGGCGGATGTCAGAACGTTCGGTATGTGCAGCATCATGGCGACGACTCTCAATGGAAAAAGCCTCTCCCTTTCAGGCTGAGGATTACCGGCAAATCCGCTGTCTCGGTATTCAGCTCCCTCTCCCCCAACCCCTCTCCCACATTCGTGGGAGAGGGGAGCAGACCGATCAGCGAAGCCTGATCAGAACCGGATATTCGCAGTCAGCAATACCGACCGCGGCAGTCCCGGCGTGTAGCGATAGCCGCTCTTGTTGATGGAAGCGACATAGTCCTTGTCGAACAGGTTGTAGAGATTGAGCTGCAGGTCCACGTTCTTGTTCACCACGTAGGTGCCCATCGCGTCGAACACCCAGTACGCATCGGCGTAGGCCGGCGTGCCGACGGCGCCGTCGGTGCCGCGCAGCAGGGAACTGACGTAGCGCGCGCCGCCGCCGATCGTGAAGCCCTTCGGCAGCTTGTACGTGGTCCAGGAGGTGAATGCCTGCCTGGGCGTATAGGCCAGATTGTTTTCGCCGCTTTGCGTCGCGATCTTGCCGCTGGCGACCTCGGTATCCATCAGCGCATAGCCGGTGCTGACCGACCAGCGCGGCGTGATCGCGCCGACTGCGCTCAGCTCAAGCCCTTGGACGCGCTTCTCGCCGGTCTGGAAGTACTGGCCGCTGGTCACGTCCTGCTCGACGTTGTTCGCGATCCGGGTGCGGTACAGCGCCGCCGTCAGCGACAGACGCTTGCTCAACAAGTCCCACTTGGTGCCCAGCTCCATCGTCCGGGTCTTCTGCGGATCGAACATCGGATTGTCGGCACTGTTGGCCGACGCGCTCAGGGAGAAACTGTTGCCGCCCGGCGGCTGTTGCGAGGTTGCATAGAGCGCATAGATGCTGCTGTTGGTGGTCGGCTTGTAGATGCCGGCCAGCTTCCAGTTGGTCAAGTTTCCCGATGTGCTGAGGCTCTGGCGCGCCACGGTGCCGGTGGCCGCGCCGCCGGTGCAGGCCGGGTTGCGCCGGGTACCGCAGGCATAGCCGTAGTCATAGTCGGTATCGTAGTGATCGACGCGCAAGCCGCCGTTCAGCGACCACCGTTCGTTGAACTTCACCGTATCGAACAGGTAGGCCGATACGGTGTTGGTCTTGCCCGCCGCATTCAGGCCGCTGTTGGGCGTGATCGTGTAGCTGCCGCGCCCGTCACCCGGATTCGGGCTATACAGGCTGGCCGCCGGCAGCGTGCCGGCGGTATCGTAACCGGCGTTTTCCTGCTTTTCCTGTGTCAGCTCCACGCCGCCGAACAGCGTATGCTGCAGGCTGCCGGTGCGCAGCTTGGCCGTGATGTAGGTCTGGTTGGTCAGGATTTCATTGACCTGGTCCTTGATGGTGGGATTGGAACGCGCGACGGTCCAGGTCGACAGATCGGCGGGGTTCGGCGTCAGCAGGTTCGGCGCGCTGGCCATGAACGAGGTCAGCAGGTAATTCTGCGACGTTCTCGCATATCGCGTCGTGTTCTGCAGTTTCAGATCCGGCGAAAGGTCGCGCTCGAACCGTACCGTGAAGCGGTCCGCCTTCACGTCGTTGTGATCGCCGTAGAGGCCATAGAAATTGGCCGAGTCCACGCGCGGCGCCGCACTCACATAAGGGCGCGAAGCAATGGCGGCTGTCGAGCCGGACGCTTCCTGAGACGGGCTGGAATAGCCGGGCAAGCCGATGGTGGAAACCCCGCCGTCCGGCACGTCGTTCTGTTCGTAATGCATGTAATCGGCGAAGACGCGCGTATCGCTGCCGAGGCCGTAAGCCAGCGACGCCGCGACGCCGCTGCGATCGTTTTCCACTTCGTGGCGGCCCGGCACGCCGCTGTCCTGCTTCAACAGGTTGAGGCGGAAAGCGGTGCCGTTGTCGGCATTGATCAGCTTGTTCCAGTCCGCGGTGACCCGCTTCTGGTTCCAGCTGCCGTATGCGGCCGAGGCCGAGAATGCATCTTCGCTTTCGGCCTGCTTGGTCACCAGGTTGATCGAGCCGGTCGGCGAGCCGCGGCCGGTATCGGTTCCCGCCGGCCCCTTGAGCACTTCGACCTGCTCGACGTTGAACATGTCGCGGGAAATCGAACCGCTGTCGCGCACGTTATCGACAAAGATCGCATTCGAGGCATCGAAGCCGCGCATGTAGACCGCATCGCCGGTGCTGGTGCTGCCGTTCTCTCCCAGGTAAAAGGTGCCGACACCGGGCGAGTTGCGCAGCGCCTCCGTCAGCGTGGTGGCGCCCTGCTCCTGGATGACTTCCTTCTTGATCACCGAAATCGTCTGCGGCGTGTCCACCAGCGGCTGGGTGAATTTGGGCGAGGCCGTCCTGTCGGCCTTGTAGGGCACGTCGGCGGCGGAATGCACCTGGACTTCGGGCAGTGCCTTGGTGGACGTGGCCTGCTGGGCGTGGCCGGCGAGCGGTACCGCGAGGACGGCGACGGCAATCAATGAAGGGCTGAACGCGGGATGAATGGTCTTTGCGTGCTTGCGGCTACGGATGTGCGCCAATTGAATTCTCCGACAGAAGTTGTGAATGAATTGAACTGGCTGGCGTTCTGCGGGCTTGCGGATGTCCGCAACGGAACCGGGGCAGATGGCTGGCTACCTGAATGCATTGGATACAAATGATAATACTTCTCATTTGCAAATGCAATAAAAACCTGTCCTGCCGAGCAACAGTGTCGCGTCAATACACGTCCCGCCGGTAGCGCCCGGCCGCACTCAGCCCATCGAGCGCGTCGCGTCCCACTATCCGGGCCAGGGTTTCGTCCACTCCTTCGGCCATGCCCTTCAGGCTGCCGCACACATAGATTGCCGCTCCCCGCTCAATCCATTCGCGCACCAGGTCGCCAAGATCGCGCAGCAGGTGCTGCACGTAGCGCTGCTCCTGCCGATCGCGCGAAAACGCGGTATCGGTCCGCTCCAGGATGCCCGCTGCCTGCCACGCTTCGATTTCCTGCTGATAGAAAAAGTCGCAAGCCGCGTTCCTCTCCCCGAAAATCAGCCAGGCTGGAGCGGCGCGCCGGATGGCGCGCGCCCTCAGATGGCCGCGCAATCCGGCGATGCCGGTGCCGTTGCCGATCAGGATCAGGGGTCGGTCCATGTTCCCTTCCAGCCGGAAGCGCCGGTGCGCCCGCACGCGCATCTTCACCCGGTCGCCGGGCATGGCCTGCAACGCGAGCCAGCCCGACGAAACCCCGGCCGTGCCGTCATCATGCCGATGCAGGCGCACCAGCAAATGCACGCGAGCATCGCCGGTGACGGAGGCAATCGAATATTCGCGCGGCCGGGCCGGATCGCCGGGCGCCAGCACCTGCGCCAGGTCGCCGGACTGCCAGGCCGGCAGCGCCGCGCCGGCCGGCTCCAGTTCGAGATGGTAGACAGCCGCGCCGGTGCTGCCGGGATTGAGCAGGCGCCGTTCGACCAGCGTCCAGTCGTCGAAAGCGGGGACATTCCAGTCGGGAATGTCGCTGGTCCCCGCCAGATGGCTCAACTGTTGCTGCCATTGGCGGATCGCGACAGCGTCCGCGCTGTCCACTTCGATCCGCTCGAACAACGCTTGCGCGCCGCAGTCTTGCAGCCAACGGTCGAGTGCGCGGCCGAAGCCGCAGAAGTGCCGGTAACCGCGATCGCCGAGCGCCAGCACCGCATAGTGCAGATGGCCGAGCGCCAAGTCGGCATCCGGCTCGGCATTCATCAGCGCCCCGCAAAACCGGGCGGCATTGTCGGGCGCGTCGCCCTCGCCGCAGGTGCTGGCGATGAACAGGATGCGGGTCGCGCGCAGCAGTTGCGCCCGCTCCAGTTCGGACAGTTCGCAGACCTGCGCGGCGATACCCGCCAGTTGCAGGTGCGCCGCCGTTTGCAGCGCCAGTTCCTCGGCGGTGCCGGACTGGCTGGCGAACGCAACGATCCAATCCCTGCCTGCAAAGGCCGCTGCTTGCGCCTGCCGGCCATTGCGGCGCCTGCCGAGATGAACGTAACCGATTCTCGCGCACAGCAGCAGATAGCCCAGCACCACGGCGGCGGCCGCAAGCAGGCGCAACGGATCCGTAGCCGTGTTCATTCCAGCATTTCCAGAAAACCGCTGGTCGCGAACTCGACCAGCCGCTCCCCTTGCCGCACCAGGAAGCGCGCCGCCAGGCAGCGCGCTTCGGCAAAGCACATGCCCTTTTCCGGCCCCAGCACCGTCAGCGCGGTGGAGAGCGCATCGGCGGCCATGCAGCGTGGATGGATCACGGTGACGGACACCACGCCGTTGCGTATCGGATAGCCGGTGCGCGGGTCGAGCGTATGCGAATACCGGTTGCCATCGCGCTCGAAGGCGCGCCGGTAGTCGCCGGAGGTGGCGACCGCCAGCCCATGCAGCGCGAGCAGGATGCCGCCGTCGTCAGCGCCTGCCGCTTCGCTGCCGCCGGGCTGCTCCAGCGCCACCCACCACGGCTGGCCATCCGGCTTGAGGCCGGCGCCGCGCAGCTCGCCCCCGACTTCCACCAGGTAGTGCCGCACCCCCTGCGCTTCCAGCCACGCCGCTGCCCTGTCCACGCCATAGCCCTTCGCCACGGCCGACAGGTCGAGCAGCACCCCGCCGGGCTGGCACAGGCGACGTCCGCTGCGGTCGAACTCCAGCCGCCGCCGGTCCGCGCTCTCCATGAGCGCCGCCACGGCCGCCGGATCGGGAGCCGTGAAACCGGGCGCCCGGTGGTGGTTGCCTGGGCCGAAGCCCCAGAGATTGACTAGGGCGCCGGCGGCCGGATCATAGGCGCCGCTGCTGTCCTCCGCCACGTTCAATGCATAAGACAGCACCTCGAAAAATGCGTCCGGCAGCGCGATCCAGCTACCCGGCGGCGAGCGGTTGAAGCGCCCCAGGTCCGAATCCTCGTCCCAATGGCTCATTTCGCGCACGACGGCATCCAGTTGCCGCTGGACGCCGTCGCGCAGTGCCGGCACGGCATGGCGATTGCCGGTGACCAGCCGCACCGACCAGCTGGTTCCCATGGTCAGTCCCTCCAGCAGATGCACGCTGCCGGCGTAGGGAACGTCGAAACGGGTCTGGGATGGAATCAGGACACGGCGCATGGCGAGAACGGAATGCCGGAGAAAAATCGGCCGGCGGTGAATTTAAAACGGCAACACTTCCAGCGTGGCGCCATAGGAAACCCGGCGCGCCGGCGGAGCCGGCCGTTGGGACTGGTCTTGAGTCGACGCGGCATGCACGCCGCGCGGCGGATAACTGGCGTTGAGCCAATACATGCCCGGCTTCGGCCAGGCCACCGTGAACACGCCGTCCGCATCGGTGACGGCCAGCATTTCGTTCAGCACGCCACGGTAGCGCACGCCTCCCGGCACCACGCTGACCTTCAGGCCGGCGGCCGGCTTGCCGTCGAGCAGAAGGCGGAAGCGCGCTTCCCGGCCGGGCGACAGGCTGTTCGGATGAGTGAGGGGAACCATTTCCAGGCCGACGCCGGTCCGCTTGGCGGCAATGGAGGTGGGCGCCCCCACCGTCACGAAAGTCTCGACCCGGCTGTGCATCTGCGTGCTGCGCAGCTCCTCCGCATCGGCCGGCACTTCCCTGGCAAACGCTTCCGGGGTGCCGCGCCAGCGCCGCATCTCGCCGTGTTCGCGGTAACTTGCCATCACCGAATCGTTGACGATGGCGATCCTGTACGTGCCCGGCTTTTCGAGATGCAGATCGAAGCTGCTGCGCAGATGACCGGTTGCCGCGCCCTCGGCCGGCACCGGCGCGCCGTCCGGGCCGACCACCTGCAGTCCGTCGAGCTTGAGGGCCATGGTATCCAGCTCGAACAGGTTTTCGGATATCGCCGCATCCACCGTCACCCATGGCGCCTTTCCTTCCAGCTGCGTGGCCGACGGCAGCAGCCAGGCGCGATGGGCGAGTGCATCCAGCGGCGCCAGGCCGGCCGCGATCGACAGGGATGCGGCAAGCATCGCGGCTCTTTTTCTCCATGCATTCATCATGTCGAGGCTCCTGTCGTCAAGGTTGCAGTTGCAGAGCGACTGGGCCGATCTCTTCCCTGCCCTTGGCCGACAGCGTGGCCGGCGAGCGCGGCGGCCATTGGAATGGAATGCTGACCACTTCCCTTCCGCCCGCTTCCCGCGCCGCTTCGACCATCAGCCGATATTCGCCGGCAGCCAGCTTGTCGAGCACGGCCTTGTCGGAGAAATGGAAGGTATGCTCCCCCGGCGCCCGGGTCGCGCCCGTCACACCGTCCACCGGCACCTGCAGCGTGCGGCCGTTTTCTCGCCACCAATGGCGGATGTCCTTCAGGTACTTGGCACCGCCGTTGTTCCTCTTGTGCACGTCGTACAGCACCGCCAGATTGGCGACGAACCCGCCGTCCGGCCGTTCCAGCCACATGGCCATATAGGGCCGGTGATATTCGGCCACGTTCAGTTGGGGAATGACGACCTTGACGGCCAGATCGGCCGCGATGGCGGGAGAGCCCAGCAGCGGAATACCGAATGCGGCAATCGAATAACGTAATTTCATGAAGGAATACCTGTATTAGTGAATGAACAACAGCATGAGCAAAACGGGGATCAGTACGCCGAGGCCGACCACCGGCCATGTCATCGGCCGGCTGGCGGCATGGAGCTTCAGTATGAACAGCCCAGTCAGCGAGAACACCAGGCAGGCGGCCGCAAAGACATCGATGAACCAGCGCCACGCGGCGCCGGTATGGCGTCCTTTGTGCAGGTCGTTGAGCCATGCGATCCAGCCGCGCTGCGTCAATTCGTATTCCACTTTCCCGTCGCCGACACCGATGCGCAGCCATGCGTCGCCGCCGGCACGCGGCAGCGACAGATAAACCTCGTCGTCCGACCAGTCGGCCGGCTCGTCGCCGATCCTGACCGCCAAGGCATCGGCCACCCATTGCCGAAGCGATGGCGGCAATGGCGCGCTGGCCGCCTCGTGCGCGGCGACACGCGCTCGCAATTCAGCCTGCAGCGCGGCCGGCAATATGCCCTTGCGCGCGGTGACCGTGGGCCTGGCCTCGATTTGCGACGCATGGTTGAGCGTGATCCCGGTGACACTGAACAGCAGCATGCCGAGCAAGGCCAGCGCGGAACTGATCCAGTGCCACCGGTGCAAGTGCTTCAGCCAAGCCGCGCGACTATTCGCGCCGCTCGCGGCGGTGCGGTCTTGGCCGGAATCTCGCTTGCTCATCGATACGTTCATTCAATTGCGCAACCGCCGGTGGGCGGCTGCGCCAGGAAAAATGGAAAAGAAACCGATGGTTTTCGGAGGCAATGCGCATAACCACGGACGAATTGCCCGATGACCACTGGATAATATTAATGATAATGATTATTATTTAGCTTATCAAGAACATCTTCTTATCAAATCTTGTCGGATTGTGTCGAACGACAATTCACACAGTGACGCTTACCTCTATGCCAGATCGCCATCCCCCACTTCCGCCGGCTCCTCGGAATCCACATTCCGAAGATCACCCGACGCCGCCTGCTGCATATCGGGCCACGGCGATCATTTCCAGTGAAACGCTGTTCAACGGTGCGACGGAAGTGCAGATCGTGCACAACGGGTCGGTGTACCGCCTGCGGCAAACAGCGATGGGAAAACTGATCCTGACGAAGTGAACGAGAGCCCGGCGGGATGGCGGGCAAGATGGGGGACAAGAACGGGGTACGTCTATCGGCGAGTGCCGAAACGAGAGAGAAGATCGCGAAATGGCGTGGCCATCACGACATCACGAGGAGCCGCAAGGCTCTACCGGAGGAGTATTCCCGGTTTCAGTGAGCCGATCAGTTCGAAAACGCTTCGACGAGCACAGGCTTCGGGTTGAGTGCTGCAACGATGGATGTGGATCGGAAGCGCGCCGCATCGGCGGCAATTCAGCGCCGCCCGACGCTGGTGCTCCGCTTCAGGCTATCGATGGAGATCGAAAATTCATTGGGCGCGGCTTCGTTCCCGGCACTGCCGCACGCACCGCAAGACCCGCAGCCGTCGCCGCACGAGCCGCCGCTTTCGGCACGCATCTCCAGCCGTTCGGCGAATGCATTCCAGCCCGCTTTGCGGGCGCCGCGAACCCACCAGCCGCGCAAGGCGCGGCGCATGGCCTTCGGCATGTAGCGCCGGGCCACGGCCCAGAATGCGCAAACGACGATTGCAGCGACGATCGATTGCTGCAGCATCATGCACCTCCGAGCACCAGGCGGCTGATCTGGTAGGTCGCGAACGATCCGAGATAAGCCAGTGCGAACATGTAGCCGGCCATCGCGAACACCGGCTTCCAGGAATTGGTTTCGCGCCGCACGATCGACAGCGTGGAAACGCATTGCGGCGCGAACACGTACCAGGCCAGCAGCGACAGCGCGGTCGGCAACGCCCAGGTGGCGGCGATCATCGGCGTCAGCGCGGTTGCCAGCTGGTCGCCGGTGGCGGACAGCGCATAGACGGTACCGAGCGCACCCACCGCCACCTCGCGGGCGGCGAGGCCGGGGATCAGCGCGATCGCGATCTGCCAGTTGAAGCCGATCGGCGCAAACACCACCTGCAGCCACTGGCCGAGATGGCCGGCCAGGCTGTACTGAATCGCGGGACCGGTCGCGCCTTCCGGCGGCGCCGGGAAGCTCGACAGGAACCACAGCAGGATCATCAGCGCCAGGATGATGGTGCCGACGCGGGCCACGAATATCTTGGCACGCTCCCACAATCCGATTGCAAGGTTGCGCAGGTTCGGCCAGTGGTAGTTCGGCAGCTCCAGCATCAGCGGATGGTATTTCCCCTTGCCGCCGATACGTTTGATCATCCATGCCACCGCCATCGCCGATACGATGCCGGCCAGGTAGAGCGCGAACAGCACCAGGCCCTGCAGGTTGAAGATGCCGACCGATCGCTTCGGGATGAAGGCGCCGATGATCAGCGCATACACCGGCAGCCGTGCCGAGCAGGTCATCAGCGGCGCGATCATGATGGTGGCGAGCCGGTCGCGCGGGTTCTGGATCGTGCGCGTTGCCATGATGCCGGGAATGGCGCAGGCGAAGCTCGACAGCAGCGGGATGAATGCGCGGCCCGACAGGCCCACGCTGCCCATCAGCCGGTCCAGCAGGAAGGCGGCGCGCGGCAGGTAGCCGGAATCTTCCAGCGTCAGGATGAAAAAGAACAGGATCAGGATCTGCGGCAGGAATACCAGCACGCTGCCGACACCGGACAGCACGCCGTCGACGATCAGGCTGCGCAATATTCCGGGGGGCATCGCATCATGCACCGCGGTGCCGAGCGCATCGACCGCGCCCTGGATCAGGTCCATCGGCCATGCCGACCAGCTGAATACGGCCTGGAAGATCAGGAACAGCAGCGCCGCAAGGATGACGTAACCGAATACCGGATGCAATACGATCGCATCCAGCCGGTCGCCGGCATGGTTGGCCGCGCCGTGGTCGGTGACCACCGCATCCAGTATCCGGCGCACTTCGCGCTGGTTCGCTTCGAGGCTGGCGTTGTTGTCGCTGTTGAACAGTTCGCTGGCCAGTTGCGCCTGCGATCCCGCTGCGGACGGCTGCATCATGTCGAGCTGGGCGACCAGCGAAGCGCCGCCGCCCGGCTGTACCGCGACGGTTTCAATGACCGGAATGCCGAGTTCGCGCTGCAAGGCCTCGCTGTCGATCACCAGCCCGCGCTTCTTGGCGACATCCATCATGTTGAGCGCCAGCACGGTGGGCCGCTTCAGGCGCAGCACTTCCAGCACCAGCCGCAGGTTCAGCCGCAGGTTGGTGGCATCCGCCACCAGCACGATCACGTCGGGCGCCCCCTCGTCGGTGCGCGCACCGAACAGCACGTCGCGCGTAATCGCTTCATCGGGAGTGACCGCGTTCAGGCTGTAAGCGCCCGGCAGGTCGACGATCTGGTAGGAGCGGACGGCCGAGCTGAACTGCCCTTCCTTGCGCTCGACGGTGACGCCGGCGTAGTTCGCCACTTTCTGGCGCGCTCCGGTCAGGCGGTTGAACAGCGCGGTCTTGCCGCAATTGGGATTGCCGACCAGCGCCAGACGCAGCGGCTTGGCAGTGCTCATGGGGGGAATCAATCGTCAGGCAGCGGCGCGTGAAATGTGGACGAGTTCCGCTTCGTGGCGGCGCAATGCGAAGGTGGTGTTGCCGATGCGTACCGCGATCGGGTCGCGGCGCGTAAACGACTCCGCCACCACGCGGATCATTTCGCCCGGCGCAAAGCCCAGCTCCAGCAGCCGCCTTCTCATCGCCGATTTTTCCGGACAATCGGTCGCACCAAGTCCGGTGACCGTCGCGCAATCGCCCTTCCTCAGTAAAGCCAGATGAGTCACTTCAGCCTGCATGGTGTTCTCCACGAAGATCCAGGGACACGCACCCTGATGAAAACCAGTATAGCACGCAAATGATAATTATTCTTAATAAGATTTGCAATCTGCCCGCCCAACTGTAACCTCCGAGGGACGGGTGTCATATCGGATCAGATCAATTTTTTGCAGGCATTCGTCGCAATACGATAGCCTTCCTGTTGCCGCAGGATTATTACTAAACGGAAACAGCGATACCGGCGCAGACAGGCGCGGCAGACGGTCGCAGAAGGCGAGGGCCGGCAGGTTTGCCAGAGAGGCTTTTTTCCTAGCGGGGCGGGCTCGCCGTTCCCGCGGAAAGCTGGCCGGAGATCGCGTCGGTAACAGCCGCCAGTTCGCTTGCCAGGATGCCGACGATATCGTCGGTGGTCACGATTCCGTACAAGGTGCCGTCGTGCCTGACCACGGGTACGCGGCGTATTTTCAACTCGCGCATCGTCTGCAGGCTTTCAAAGAAGCCGGCGCTGTCGCGTATCGTCGCCAGCGGCGCGCTCATGATGTCGCCGGCGGTCAGCAGGTTCAGGTCGACGTTCGGCGCGACCGCCTCGACCACGATGTCGCGGTCGGTCACGATACCGAGCGGCACGCGCTCCTGCTCCTTGGTCCCGACCACGATCACGTCGCCGACGTCATGCTCCCGCATCAGCGCCGCGACTTCCGGAATCGATGCATTTGCATCGCAACAAACCACGTCCAGCTTGCAGCAGTCACTGATAGGCATCTCGCTCTCCATCGACCGGGGATCGGTCCTCGCGCCGGGCCAGCTTATGGGGTGCGGGTTTTCACGGCCTTGATGTCGCTCAAAAGCGGGCGCCACCGGCCCCTCCTCCGCTCAACGCCGCAGGCGCCCTTCCCGCAACGGCTGCTCGGCGATCGCCATCGTCGCCAGCTGCAATTCGGTACTCAGCAAGCTGATGATGTCGTTCACGGTAACGATGCCGACGAGGATGCCGCCGGCATCCACCACCGGCAGCCGCCGTATCTTGTGATCACGCATGAGCCGCAGCGCGTCGACGAATGCCGCATCGTCGCGCACGGTCACCAGCGGCGTGCTCATGATATCGCCGGCGGTAAATACGGAGACGTCCAGGTCCACCGCGAGCGTCTCGATCACGATGTCGCGATCGGTCACGATGCCAAGCGGCAATCGCCGCTCCGGTTCGCTGTTTTCGACCACCACCACGTCGCCCACGTGGTGCCGGCGCATCATCGCCGCCAATTGGGGAATCGGGATGCCCGCCTCACAGCAGACCACCCCGGGATTGCAGCATTCGCTTATCGGCATCAGAGCCTCCTTTCCGGATTGCCGTATGGCGGACGGCATGGCGACACCACCTTCCCGCCTCCACCGCACCGCGTAAATCGAACCAACGACCGATATTGAAGGACTCGGCTGCCGCCACTCTGATCTGGCGCAGCTGCCCGACATGGCGACCTGGGCGCTACCGCGCTTTCGCCGGATAGCACCTGCGCCGGTCGCGCCGGCGCCTGCGCGAATCTCCGCGCGCGATCGCATTGCAGCATGCGGAAGTCCGGATATCCGCCGGCTGCCGCCGCTGGAAAGAAAAATCTTCCCCTTTAAAAACAATGACATACAAAAGCAATTCGGTTGGCATGAAAGCTGCGACGAGGCGCGGCGAGGAGACTGGCCCAGTCAACAAATAAAACCGATACGAGGAAGAGGAACACCATGCTTTCACTACGCAATGTCAACATCGGCAATCGCTTGGCGGCCGGTTTCGGCCTGATCCTTTTATGTATTTCCGCCGTGCTGGCGCTCGCGCTATGGCATATGAGCGCGCTGCAGGCCAGTACCGAGAAAATCCTGTCCGAAGACGTGGCCGATCTGGTCAATGCACTGGAAATGCGGGAAACCGGACAGTCGCTGGCGCTCGCGCTGCGCGAAGTCGCCGCCCCGCTCGGCGCCGATTCCGCCAAGCGCGAAAGCAAGCATGTCGAAATCCTGCTGGCCGCATACGAGAAGGCGGAGGCGGCGCTGCGCAAGCATGCGCAGGGCGCCGCCGATACCCGCATGCTGAATGCCACGATAAGCGCCAAGAAAGCCATCCTGCCGACCATCAAGGACATCAAGGAAAGCGGCGACAGCGGCGATTACTTCACTGCATCGTCGGTGATCAAGACCGATTTCCATCCACTGCACAAGCAATGGATGGATAGCCTCGCCGCGCTGGCCGACCAGCAGCGCGGGCAGATGCGCGGCGCCTATGAAAGCGCGCTGGCGAACTACCGCGCCACTCGCGCCGTGATGCTGGCCGTGGGAGCGGTGACGCTGGCGCTAGGGCTGCTGGTCGCCGCCCTCATTACCCGCAGCATCACGCGGCCGCTGAAACGGGCCGGCGATTTTGCCGACGTGATTGCGTCGGGCGACCTGAGCGCCCATATCGAACCGGACGCGCGCGACGAAGCGGGACGGCTCGTCACTTCGCTGGCCGCGATGCGCGACAACCTGCTCGACACCGTCAACGCAATCCGGAAGAGCACCGATACCATCTCGATCGCCTCGCGCGAGATCGCCGCCGGCAACGCCGATCTGTCGGCGCGCACCGAATCCCAGGCCAGCTCGCTCGGCGAAACCGCCGCTTCGATGGACCAGTTGACTACGACAGTCCGCCAGAACACCGAAAACGCGCGCCAGGCAAATCATTTGGTGGTGTCGGCAACCGACGTGGCGATGCGCGGCGGCCAGGTGGTCGATCAGGTGGTGGCGACCATGGGCTCGATCAAGGACAGCTCGCGCAAGATCGTCGACATCATCGGCGTCATCGACGGCATCGCCTTCCAGACCAACATC
>CBIHOK010000061.1:0-20627 GCA_966211575.1 uncultured Noviherbaspirillum sp. | reverse complement strand
ATCAGCAGCGTGTCGCATTCGGTCATCATGTCCCAGCTCGGCTTGGTGCCGAGCAGGCCGATCGAGCCGGTCACGAACGGCAGCGCGTCCGGCACCGCGGCCTTGCCCAGCAGCGCCTTGGCGACGCCGGCATTGAGCAGGTTCGCGACTTCGATCACTTCGTCGGTCGCATGCAGGGCGCCGGCGCCGACCAGCATCGCTACCTTGTTGCCGGCGTTCAGCACGTCGGCCGCGCACGACAGATCCATCTGGCCGGGCACCGTCGGACGGCCGGTATAGCCGATGCCGGTATGCACGGTGCCGTGCTCACGCGGCGGTGTCTTGACTGCGGGCAGGGTCTGCAGATCGTTCGGCAGGATGATGCAGGTCACGGTGCGCTGGTCGCGCGCGATGCGCACTGCGCGGTCGACCAGTTGGCGAATCTGCTCCGGCACCGTCGCCATGTGCACGTATTCGTTGGCCACGTCCTTGAACAGCGACAGCAGGTCCACTTCCTGCTGATAATCGCCGCCCATCGCGCTGCGCGCCTGCTGGCCGACGATCGCGACCACCGGCTGGTGGTCCATCTTGGCGTCGTACAAGCCGTTCAGCAGGTGGATCGCGCCCGGGCCGGAAGTGGCGAGGCAGACGCCGACCTGGCCGGTGAACTTGGCATGGGCGCAGGCCATGAATGCGGCCAGTTCCTCGTGGCGCGCCTGCACGAATTCGATTTCGCCTTCCTTCAGGCGCCCGAACGCGCCCATGATGCCGTTGATGCCGTCGCCGGGATAACCGAAGACACGCTGCACACCCCATGCCGCCAGGCGTTGCAACAAAAAATCGCTGACTGTCTCTGCCATTGGAGACTCCTTTTCGCTGGGTTCGTGAATCGAAAGATGCTGCAAGGCGTATGCCCGGCCGGTGCCGCCCCGCGCCATGGCCCGCCGTGTCCGGTCGGAGCCATGGCTTCAGGCGCGGCCGGAGCGTGCCCGGCATCCGCGCAACCGGCCGGGACGAGCGGCGAAAGCAGAGGCAAGATTTACAGGCGCCCGGTAATAACTGCATACACATGCGCACGGATACCGGCTCGCCGTGCTGCTCCGCCGGGGAAGCGGCGGTGCGTCCCCATCCTGTCCGGCCGGCGAAGCGCGGCGGGTGCGCTTCTTGCCTGAATTCGTGCCTGAACCGGAGCGATGGGCATGAAGCCGTGTCCGGCTTGTCCGGCGACGGGCAGGGACAGCCATTGCTTGCAACGACCACGAGCGGCGAGGACCAGCATGTTGCACAGTGCGAAGAAAATGCACGGCTTTACGATCGTGGCCAGCGACGGCAAGGTGGGAAGCGTCGACGATCTGTATTTCGACGATGCGAAATGGACCGTGCGCTACCTGGTGGCCGATACCGGCGGCTGGCTGGCGGGACGCCAGGTATTGCTGTCGCCGCGTTCGGCCGGCGCGCTGGACTGGAAACGGCGCGAGCTGACGATGCGGCTTGCCCGCCGGCAGATCGAAGACAGCCCTGGCGTCGATACCCGGCAACCGGTTTCGCGTCAGCATGAAGCGGAGCTGTTCCGCCATTACGGCTATCCGGATTACTGGAACGGCCCTTATCTGTGGGGCTATACGATGTTGCCGGCGCTGCTGGACCAAGCCCCCCCCGAGCCGCACGGGCAGCGTCAAACGGAAGCGGAGCAAGCGGAAAGTGCGCGGCAGGCCGCCGACAGCCACTTGCGCAGTTGCCGCGCGGTCATCGGCTATCACCTCCGTACCGCGGACCGGCAAAGCATCGGCCATGTCGAGGATTTCCTGTTCGACGAAAGCGACTGGTCGATCCAGTTGCTGCTGGTCGATATCCGCAACTGGTGGCCCGGCAAGCATGTGCTGGTGTCGCCCAGGCGGGTCGAAGAGGTGGATTGGGCGATGAAGGAGGTGCTGGTAACGGTCACGCGCGAAGAACTCGAAGCCAGTCCCGAATACGACACGCTGACGCCGCCGGACGAGGGCGGGCCGCATGACCTGTACCGGCATCCGGGACGTCCGCTCGATCTGCCCTGAATTTGCCGTGAATTGGCTTTGATGTTGCGCCGTGATGTTTCCGCCGCCCCGGGTGCCGCCATGCATTTGCCTTCGAACAAATTCCTGCTCGCCGTCCTGCTGGCATTATGTCTGGGCATCTGGAGCGCAGCCGCGCTTGGACAGGCGCCCGCACCGTCGCAGGCGGCGCTGCAGCAGTTGCCCAATTTCGTGAGCCTGGTCAAGCAGGAAGGGCCGGCGGTGGTCAACATCAGCAGCACCCGCACCGTCAAGCCGCAGGATCAGATGCAGGCGGCGCCGGAAGACGAGAACGACCCGTTCTTCCAGTTTTTCCGGCGCTTCATGCAGCCCCCGGGAGAGTTCGAGGAACACACGCTCGGTTCCGGTTTCATCATCGACCCGAACGGCTACATCCTGACCAACGCGCACGTCGTCGCCGACACCGACGAGGTGAGCGTCAAGCTCACCACCAAGCGCGAGTACAAGGCCAAGGTGATCGGTTCCGATCCGTACACCGACGTGGCGCTGGTCAAGATCAATGCCGGCAACCTCCCGGTGGTGCGCATCGGCAGCGCGGAGAACCTGCAGGTGGGCGAGTGGGTGGCAGCGATCGGCGCCCCGTTCGGCTTCGAGAACAGCGTCACCGCCGGCATCGTCAGCGCCAAGGGAAGATCGCTGCCGGACGAAAGCTACGTGCCGTACATCCAGACCGACGTGGCAGTCAACCCCGGCAACTCGGGCGGCCCGCTGTTCAACATGCGGGCCGAGGTGGTCGGCATCAATTCGCAGATCTACAGCCGCACCGGCGGCTTCATGGGGGTGTCGTTCGCGATCCCGATCGACCTGGCGATGAATATCGCGCAGCAATTGCGCACCAAGGGCAAGGTGACGCGCGGCCGCCTCGGCGTGCAGGCGCAGGAAATGACCCTGGACCTGGCAAATACGTTCGGGCTCGACCAGTCGCGCGGTGCGCTGGTGGCGATGGTGGAAGCGGGCGGCCAGGGGCGGCATCAAGACCGGTGACGTGATCCTGGCCGTGGACGGCAAGCCGGTGCAGACGCCGTCCGACCTGGCGCGCGAGATCGCGGCCGCCAAGCCGGGCAGCGTCGTGACGCTCGATGTCTGGCGCAAGCACCGCCACCTGCCGATCAAGGTCACCATCGGCCGTCAGGAAGCGGTTTCGCCGCAGGCCGGCAACGCACCGCGGCAAAGCGGCAAGCCGGACGCTGCCGGTCTCGTGCTGAGCCAGTTGACGCCGGAACAGCGCAAGCAGCTCGACCTGTCGTCGGGATTGCTGGTGCGCGGCACCACGGGCGCCGCGCGGCGGGCCGGCTTGCAGGCGGGCGACGTGATTCTCAGCCTCAATAACGAAGCGGTCGACAACGTGGTCAATTTCGAATCGCGGCTGGCGCAAAACAAGGGCAAGACCGTGGCGCTGCTGGTGGCGCGCGGCGGCCAGACGCTGTTCATTCCGCTCAAGCTGGATTCCGCCTCCAGCGGTACCGGCGGCTGAGGTCCGGCGCCCATCTGCCGGTGTGCGCGTGCAACTTCCGTTGCTGTCACCGGCTCCATGGAAAATTTATTCGAAGTCCATTGTCCAAGCAGAAGAAGGAGAATCCCGCACTCATGCCCATTCGTGATCCAGAACCCCATTATCCGCCGATCGCCGATTACGCATTGATCGGCGATTGCCATTGCTGCGCGCTGATTTCCCGTTACGGATCGGTCGACTGGAGCTGCATGCCGCGCGTCGATTCCGACAGCTGCTTCGGCCGCCTGCTCGACTGGTACAAGGGAGGATATTGCATGGTGGCGCCGGTGGACGACGGTGCCGCGGTCAGCCGCCGCTACCTGCCCGGTTCGATGGTGCTGGAAACGCGTTTCAAGACCGACGGCGGCGAAGTGCTGCTGTACGATTTTTTCCTGATGGACCCGGATGCCGGGGAACACTTGCGTTACGAGCACGTCCGGCTGGTCGAGGGCGTGGCCGGCGAAGTGCGGCTGCGCATGGAGGTGCGTCCGCGTTTCGACTATGGCGAAATCCTGCCGGCGATGCGCGCGCACGGCGGCAATACCTATAGTGCCACCGGCAGCGACAAGGGCCTGCTGATTCGCGCCGACCTCGAACTCGCGGTAATCGACAAGCACGACCTCGAAGGGCAGTTCAGTGTCCGCGCCGGCGAGCGGCGCCGCCTGATGATGCATTTCGAGCGGCCAGAACTGGTCGGCGACATGGTCGACCGTTGCCGCAGCGAATCGATTCCCGCCGACGGCGGGCTGGAGCGCACCTGCGCCTGGTGGCAGAAATGGGCGACCCGGATCCGCTGGCCCTACAAGCTGGACGAGCAAAGCATGCGTTCCGCGATCGTGCTGAAGTCGCTCACCTACGAACGTACCGGCGCCATCGTCGCCGCCCCCACCACCTCGCTGCCGGAGTGGCCGGGCGGTTCGCGCAACTGGGACTACCGCTTCAGCTGGGTGCGCGATTCGGTATTCACGGTGCGTGCGTTGCACGAACTGGGCTGCCGCAGCGAAGCCGACCATTTCCTGCGTTTCGTGCAGCGCAGCTCGGCCGGCAGCGCCAGCCAGTTGCAGATCATGTACGGCGTCGACGGCAAGCGCCGGCTGACCGAAATCGAACTCGGCTGGCTGGAAGGCTATCGCTGCTCGCAGCCGGTGCGTATCGGCAACTGCGCCGCCAAACAGAACCAGCTCGACATCTACGGCGAAATCATGGAAATGGCCTGGGAGTGGCGCGTCGGCGGCCGGGAGATCGACGACCAGTACTGGGATTTCCTGGTCGACGTGGTCGAGGCCACCATCCGCAACTGGAAGAACCAGGATTACGGCATCTGGGAATTCCGCGGCGGGCCTTTGCATTACGTGCATTCGAAGGCGATGTGCTGGTCGGCAATGAATTATGGCGTGAAGCTGGCCGAGCGCTACCAGCGCGATGCGCCGGTCGAGCGCTGGAAGCAGGTGCGCGAGTTCATTCGCGACGCGATCGAAATCGAAGGCTACGACGCCAAGCGCGGCATCTTCGTGCAGGCGTTCGACAACGAATACCTGGATGCTTCGCTGCTGCTGTTGCCGCGCATCGGCCTGGTCGACTACGCCGATCCGCGCATGACCCGCACCACCGATGCCATTTGCGAGGAGCTCGACAACGGCGGCCTGCTGCGCCGCTACAACTCGCCCGATGGCCTGGAGGGCGAGGAGGGCGTGTTCCTGCCGTGCACGTTCTGGCTGGTCAGTTGCCTGGCGGCCCAAGGCCGGCACGATCAAGCCCATGCCTATTACCGGCGGGCGCTGGATTGCGCCAACGATCTCGGTCTTTTTCCGGAAGAGTACGATCCCCGGAACAAGCAGATGCTGGGCAACTTTCCGCAGGGCCTCACTCACGTGTCGCAGATCATGGCCCGCCTGGCGCTGGACAAGGTGGCGCAAGGCAAGTCGCCGGGGCGGGAGTGACGGCGCCGGCCTCTTGCGGTCCAGCAGTTATAATTTTCGCTGCACTGATGCGATAAAGGGCGTTGCGGCGATGCGGCTATTACTGGTTGAAGACGATGCGATGATCGGCGAAAGCGTGCGCAAGGGCTTGCGCCAGGACGGCTTCACGGTCGACTGGGTGCGCGACGGCCGTGCCGCCGAGGCCGCGCTGGACAACGCGGTGCACGATCTGGTGCTGCTCGATCTCGGTCTGCCCGCAAAGGAAGGTCTGGACGTGCTGAAAACCGCGCGGCGCAAGGGAAACACGGTCCCGGTGCTGATCGTCACCGCGCGCGACGCGGTGCCGGATCGCGTGGCCGGACTGAACGCCGGCGCCGACGACTATCTGGTCAAGCCGTTCGACCTGGAAGAACTGGTTGCGCGCATCCACGCGCTGCTGCGCCGCAACTCGGGCCGGGCCGACACCATCATCCGGCACGGCGCGCTGTCGCTCAACCCCGCCACCCATGAAGCCTCGCTGGACGGGCAGCCGCTGACCCTGTCGGCGCGCGAATTCGCCTTGCTCGAAGCGCTGCTGGAGCGGCCCGGCGTAGTGTTGTCGGTGCCGCAACTGGAAGAGAAGATCTACGGCTGGGACGACGAAGTGGGCAGCAACACGATCGAAGTCTATATCCATTCGCTGCGCAAGAAGCTGGGCAGCGATTTCATCCGGAACGTGCGCGGCGTCGGCTACATGGTGCCGAAGCAGGCATGAGGTCGATCCGCCATACCCTGCTGCTGCGGCTGTTCGCCGGGCTGGCCGCCGGCATGGCGGTGGCCGGGGTGGTGGTGTACATGCAGGCGCGCGAGGAAGCCAACCAGATCTTCGATTACCAGATGAAGCAGCTGGCGGCGTCGCTGCCGCGCCAGCCGTTCGCGACGCTGGGGCCGGACCTGCCCGGCCTGCCGGATACCGAGCGCGACGTGGTGATCCAGATCTGGAACGGCAGCGGCCTGCTCATCTATCGCTCGCATCAAATGCCCAGCCTGCCGCAGCGCGCCGAACTGGGCTTCAGCAACGTCTACACCAACAACGGCGCATGGCGCGTCTACAGCGCATTGCAGGGCCACACCGTGGTGCAGGTCGCGCAGCCGATGAGCGCGCGCCAGCAGGTCGCGGCCGATACCGCGCTGAAGACGGTGGCGCCGCTGCTGCTGCTGTTTCCCTTCCTCGGCAGCCTGATCTGGTTTACCGTGGGCAGCGGCCTGAGCCCGGTGCGGCGCGTCGCCGCCGAGGTCGGTTCGCGCGATGCCAACGCGCTCACGCCGATTCCGGACGCCGACCTGCCGCAGGAAATCCGGCCGCTGACCCACGCGCTCAACGGCCTGCTGTCGCGTCTCGACCGCACGCTGGATGCGCAGCGCGCATTCGTGGCCGACGCCGCGCACGAATTGCGCACGCCGCTGACGGCGCTGAAACTGCAGATCCAGCTGGCCGAGCGCGCCGCCGACGAAGGCGAACGCAAGGCGGCGTTCGCCGAACTCAAGCAGGGCTTCGAGCGCGCCATCCACGTGGTGCAGCAGTTGCTGACGCTGGCGCGGCAGGAACACGGCGCATCGGGCGCAGCGCGCGTGCCGGTCGAGCTGTCGAAGCTGGCGCAGCGCGTGCTGTCGGAGCTGGCGCCGGCTGCGCAGGCCCGGCGCATCGATCTCGGCATCCAGCAGGATGCGCCGGCGGTTGTCAGAGGCGACCCGGACGGCTTGCATATCCTGCTCAGCAACCTGGTGGAGAACGCGATCCGCTACACCCCGGAGGGAGGAACGGTCGACATCTCGATCCGGAACGAGGCCGACGGTGCGGTGATTGCCGTGCAGGACAGCGGGCCGGGAATTCCGCCGGCCGAACTGGAGCGCGTGTTCGACCGCTTCTATCGGGTACCCGGCACCCAGGCCCCGGGCAGCGGCCTCGGGCTGGCCATCGTGCGCGAGGTAGTGGCCGCGCACGGCGCGCGCATCACGCTGGACAATACCGGCCGCGGATTGCTGGCGCAGGTCACATTTCCTGCTTCGCTGAGCGCAGCGGCCGAGCTGCAGGCGGGCCCGTCCGAGTAAGGCGGCGCTTGCCGCCGGCGGCACAGGAGCGAGGGCCGGTATTTTCACTTAAGCCGCATTTAAGTCTGGCCTTTTACCATGCGTTCCATAGAGGGATATCCCTTCCGTCAATCAGGAGCGCACAATGAAACGAAACGTCTTTGCACGCAGCGCGATTGCTGCCTCGCTTGCTGCCGTCTTGGCCGGCGGTTACCTGCATCTCGAACATGAAGGCTGGGGCGATGCCCGTGCGGCCGTCCTCACCCAGGATGCCGCGCCGTCCACCGCGGTCGCGAGTGCCGTCCCCGGCATGGCATCGGCCACCGACTTTTCCGGCATCGTGCAGCGCTACGGCCCCGCGGTGGTGAACATCAGCGTGGTTGGCAAGGCCGAGCAGCAGCCGACCGCAAACCAGCAGCCGGACATCGACCCCAACGATCCGTTCTACCAGTTCTTCCGCCAGTTCGGCCCGCAATTCCAGATCCAGCCGCGCCGACCGGAACTGATGCGCGCCGAGGGCTCGGGCTTCATCGTCAGCCCGGACGGACTGATCCTGACCAATGCGCACGTGGTCGAGGGCGCGCAGGAAGTCACGGTCAAGCTGACCGACCGCCGCGAATACAAGGCCAAGGTGCTCGGTTCCGACCGCCAGACCGATATCGCGGTGATCCGCATCAACGCGAAGAATTTGCCGACCGTGAAGCTCGGCGATCCGGACAAGGCCAAGGTGGGCGAACCGGTGCTGGCGATCGGCTCGCCGTACGGCTTTGAGAACTCGGCGACTGCCGGCATCATCAGCGCCAAGTCGCGTCCGCTGCCGGAAGATACCTACGTGTCGTTCATCCAGACCGACGTGGCGGTCAACCCCGGTAACTCGGGCGGCCCGCTGTTCAACCTGAAGGGCGAGGTGATCGGCATCAACTCGCAGATCTACAGCCGCACCGGCGGCTACCAGGGTCTCTCGTTCGCGATTCCGATCGACGTCGCCAAGCGCGTCGAGACCCAGCTCGTCAAGTACGGCAAGGTCACCCGCGGCCGGCTGGGCGTCGCGATCCAGGAAGTTACGCAGGGGCTGGCCGATTCGTTCGGCCTGAGCAAGCCGGAAGGCGCGCTGGTGAGTTCGGTGGAGAAAGGCAGTCCGGCAGCGCGCGCGGGGCTGCAGCCGGGCGACGTGATCACCAGCGTCAACGGCCATACGATCGATCGCTCGGCCGACCTGCCGGCGCTGATCGGCGCGATGAAACCCGGCTCCGAAGCGAAAATCGGCGTGATCCGCAAGGGGCAGCCGAAGACGCTGGACGTGACGATCGGCGAAATGAAAAGCAGCAAGGAGGCCAGCGCCGGCGACGTCAGCCCGGGCCAGGGACGTCTCGGTCTCGCGGTGCGTCCGCTATCGGGCGACGAACTGGGCGAGGCCGGCCTGCCGGGCGGCTTGCTGGTGCAGGATGTGAGCGGACCGGCGCAGAAGGCCGGCATCCAGCCGGGCGACATCATCCTGTCGGTAAACGGCGTGACGGTATCGAGCCCGGCCCAATTGCGCCACCTGGCCGAAAAGGCGGGCAAGCACGTGGCGCTGCTGATCGAGCGCGATTCGCAGAAAATCTTCGTACCGATCGAACTGGGCTGATCCCGGTTTCCGGCAGCGGGCGAAAGGGCGGCAGTCGAGAGACGCCGCCCTTTTTTATTGCCCCGCTATGATCGCCACCTTCCGAGGCCGCTTGCCGGTCGGTATCGCTCCCACCCGCCGGCTGCTCGCGGTACCGATCGCCGACGCGCCGCATTGCGCCGGCGGCCGGACCAGCCCCGAGGAAGCGTTGCATTTTTACTCGAGCTTGCAGTTCTTACAGGGTGTGTTCGCCACGAGCGCGCGGCGGTTCCGGGCTTGCAATGTGCTCGACGCCCGTTTGGCAGCGAGCGGCTACCGTCAGGCAGGGCCGCGCTTCGGGTTGGCAGAGAACTTGCGTTACAGGACGGCGAAAGGACCACTGCCCCGATGGCGTCTCATTTCCTCCCTGTCTTGCGCGGACTGTTGCTGCTGCTCGCCGTCTTCGGCCGGGCGCAGGCCGCTCCGGTGGGGGACAGCGAACGCGGCAAGGCCGCGATCGAGCGTTACGCTTGCGTCTCCTGCCATGTGATTCCGGGTGTTCCGAATCCCGGCAGCAATGTCGGTCCTCCGTTGAAGAAAATCGGCACGCGCGGCTACATCGCCGGCGTGCTCGCCAACACGCCCGAGAACATGATTCGCTGGCTGCGCAATCCGCCGGCAGTCGATCCGCGCACCGCGATGCCGAACCTGAATGTTACGGAACAGGATGCGAAAGATATCGCCGCCTACCTTTACACACTGAAGTGAGGGGAGGCCGCGGATGAAGAGCTTTGTTCGAGCGTTGGTGGTATTGCTGCTGCTGGGGGGAGCGGCGGTGGCGGTTGTTTCCTGGTGGGGTATTTACCCGATCGGCGCGACCAGCGCCCATCCGCTCCCGCTCTATCACTTCCTGCACTACACGATGCGGCGCTCTGTGGCGCATCACAGCAAAGGCATCCGGGTGCCCGAACTGAGCAGCCCGCAACGGCTGAAAAACGGCCTCGCGCTATACCAGGAGCATTGCCTGCAATGCCACGGCGCCCCCGGTGTGGCGCCCGATGCGCTGGCGCGCGGCATGACCCCGGAACCGCCGAACCTGCTGCCGGCAGCGCGCGAATGGGCGCCGGCCGATCTCTACTGGGTTATCCGGCACGGCATCAAGATGACCGCGATGCCGGCTTGGCAGGACCGGCTAGACGATGCGCAGATGTGGGATCTGGTCGCGTTCGTGCTTGAAATGACGCGCCTGTCGCCGCAGCAGTACAAGGCAATGGCGGGCACGCCGCCGGCACAGCCGGAATCCGGTCCTCCGTGGTCGCCGGGCGGCCGGCTTGGCGATGTCGCCGCCGGGCGGCGCAAGACGCAGCAATACCTGTGCGCGACCTGTCACGCCATTCCCGGAATCGCGGGCGCGACCGAGAACGTCGGGCCGCCGCTCGACCGCATCGGGCAGCGCCAGTACATTGGCGGCGTGCTGCGCAACACGCCGGAAAACATGGTGCGCTGGCTGCACGACCCGCCGGCGATCGATCCGCTGACCGCGATGCCGAAGCTGGGGCTGCGCGAGCAGGACGCGCGTGACATCGCCGCCTACCTGTATTCGTTGAACGGCGGGCATTAGTAATGCGAGGGGGTAGTCGCATGGATGAGGCACCGCCTCCGCCGGTCGAGACATGTGGCCGGCGCTGCTTGTCTATCAAACCGGAAACCCCGGTAAGCAAAGAGGATGCACTATGCCGCTACCCGCTTCAGCGACTCCGCTCAGCTCACTGCCGGCAACGTGGACAGACTGCAGGTTTCCGGCCGCCAGGCTTCCCTTTCCCATCGAGACAGCAGGGCATTTTTCCTGATCATGCAAAAGTGAAAGCGAGACGACTCTTACCCTGGTTCGCATGTGCCGCCGCTTCCGCGCATGCGCAGACACCGATGAGCTATCTGCGGACCTTCGGGCCGGCGGCGGACCCGGTCACGCGGCTCGACTGGGGATTGCTGGCGATCTCGACGCTGGTCTGCGTGATCATCGCAGCGCTGATCCTGCTCGCGATCTTCCGCCGGCGGCCTCCAATGCGGCTGGACGAACTGGGGCGGATGCCGGTATTTGCAGCCAGAAGCGGCATGCCGTGGATTTATGTCGGTGTCGGCGTTTCCACCCTCGTGCTGTTCGCCAGCGCGATCTGGACCATCCTCACGCTGTCGGCGGTGGCCGCGCCTGCGGCCAAGGCGGCCATGACGATCGAGGTCATCGGCCATGAGTGGTGGTGGGAAGTGAAATACCCGGGCCGGAATCCGTCTGACCTGATGGTGACCGCGAATGAAATCCACATTCCGGTCGGCGTGCCGGTAAAGCTGAAGCTGACAAGCGACGACGTGATCCATTCTTTCTGGGTGCCGCAACTGGCCGGCAAGACCGATCTGATTCCCGGCCAGATCAATTACAGCTGGATCCAGGCCGACCGGCCCGGCGACTATCGCGGCCAGTGCGGCGAATACTGCGGCGCCCAGCATGCGCACATGGCGTTCCATGTGATCGCGGAGGAGCCGGCACGCTTTCGGGAATGGCGCAGCCGGCAGATGCAAACCGGCGCGGCACGGGCCGACTCGCAGTCAGCCCGCGGCAGCCAGCTCTTCATCGCCAACTGCGCGAGATGCCACACGGTGCGCGGCACCGCTGCGCACGGCTCGGACGGTCCTGACCTGACTCACCTGATGAGCCGCCAAACCATCGCCGCCGGCATGCTGCCGAACAACACGGCGACGCTGAGCGGCTGGGTGGCCAACGCGCAGCAATTGAAACCCGGCGCGCTGATGCCGCGGATGGACCTGAGTCCGGAAGACCTGCATGCAGTCGTCACCTATCTCGAAACCTTGCGATGAGCGGAGCCTATCTTGTCGAGCAATGAACTGTATCGCGCGCCGGTAATCGCCCGGGAAACCTACGATTCCCCGGTTGCCGAGCGCCTGGAAAATATCTGGAAGACGGCGCCGGGACTGCGCGGCTGGCTGTCCACCGTCGACCACAAGAAAATCGGCAAGCGCTACCTGGTCACCGCGTTTGCCTTCCTCATCATCGGCGGCATCGAAGCATTGATCCTGCGCGTGCAGCTTGCCACCGCCGAAGAGCATCTGCTGACGCCGGCCCTGTACAACCAGATCTTCACCATGCACGGCATGACGATGATCTTCCTGTACGCGTTGCCCATCCTGTCCGGTTTTTCCAATTTCCTGTGGCCGCTGCTGCTAGGCTCGCGCGACATGGCGTTCCCGCGCCTGAATGCGTTTTCGTATTGGGTCTACCTGTTTTCCGGCATCTTCATGTGTGCCAGCTTCCTGGTCGGGCGTACGCCCGATGCCGGCTGGTTCAACTACGTGCCGTACTCTTCGCGCCGCTACGATCCAGGCATAGGCATCGACATCTATGCGCTCGGCATGGTGTTCTACGGCGTTTCCACCACCGTCGGCTCGATCAACTTTGTCGTCACTCTGCTGCGCAACAAGGCGCCCGGCATGTCGATCAATCGCGTGCCGATCATCATCTGGGGCACGCTGACGGCTTCGGTCGGCAACCTGTTCGCGGTGCCGGCCGTCAGCCTCGCGTTCTTCCTGCTGTGGCTGGACCGCCAGTTCGGGATGGAATTCTACAAGCCGGCGGGCGGCGGCCATCCGCTGCTCTGGCAACACCTGTTCTGGATGTTCGGCCATCCCTGGGTCTACGCGATCGTGTTGCCGGCGATGGGCATCGTGTCCGACGCGCTGCCGGTGTTCTGCCGGCGTCCGCTGGTGGGCTACACGCCGGTTGCGCTGTCGACGGTTGCCACCATGTTCATCGGTTTCGGCGTCTGGGTCCACCACATGTTCGCCACCGGACTGCCGGCGATGTCGCTGTCGTTCTTCAGCGCCGCCAGCATCGTGATCGTGATACCGAGCGCGGTCGCGGTGTTCGCCTGGATCGCCACCATCTTTACCGGGCGTCCGGTGCTGAAGACGCCGTTCTATTTCTTCGCCGGCTTCGTGTTTCTGTTCACGCTCGGCGGCGTATCCGGTTTCATGACCGCCTCGGTGCCGGTCGACTGGCAGTTGACCGACACCTATTTCGTGGTGGCCCACCTGCATTACGTGCTGCTCGGGATCAACGTGTTTCCGGTGGTCGGCGGCATCTATTTCTGGTTCCCCAAGTTTACTGGCCGGATGATGAACGAAACCCTCGGCAAGTGGAGTTTCTGGGTGATGTTCATCGGCTTCAATGTCGGCTTCTTCCCGATGCACATCTCCGGCCTGCTCGGCATGCCGCGCCGCGTCTACACCTATCCGGCCGGCCTCGGCTGGGAGTGGCCGAACCTGATCACCAGCATCGGCAGTTTCGTATTCGCCGTCGGCGTGCTGCTGTTCCTGATCAATATCGCGATGAGCTTGCGCAGCGGAGAGCGCGCCGGATCCAATCCCTGGGATGCCCCGTCGCTGGAATGGTCGATGCCGTCGCCGCCGCCGTCGTTCAACTTCGTCGTGTTGCCGCAGGTCTCCAGCCGCCACCCGTTATGGGAAGACCGGATGGGCGAAGGCGAAGCGCGTTCCCGGCTGCAGGAGGGCCTGCTGCTCGACCACGAGCGGGAAACCATCGCCAGCAGCGCGCTGGATGGCGAGCCGCAGGCGATCCTGAAGATGCCGGAGGATTCGTATGCGCCTTTTTTCTGTTCGGTCGCGTTGACGATACTGTGTGTTGCCGCGTTGCTGCGCTACTGGTGGTTTGCCGGCGGCGCGACGCTGCTGGTGCTGCTGATTACCGTTGCCTGGCTCTGGCCCCGGCATTCGCTCGCTCAAACCGCAAGGGATTACCATGGCTGAAACCATCTCGACTACCGACCGGCTCCCGGTCGGCAGCATGAGCCATCAGGCGCCCGGCTGGTGGGGCATGTGGTGCCTGATCGCTACCGAAGGCTCGCTGTTCGCCTATCTGCTGTTCAGCTATTTCTACCTGCAGGCGCAGGCCCCGAGCATCTGGGTTCCGGAATTGCCGAAGCTGCGAGTAGCGCTGCCCAATACCTTCATCCTGATCGCCAGCAGCTTCGTGCTGTATTGGGGGGAAAGAGGAATTCGCCAGGGAAAGCAGAGGCGGCTGGTGCTCGGCGTGCTCATCACCATCGCGATGGGCATCGTATTCGTCGGCCTGCAGGGTGTCGAATGGCATGCGAAGAAGTTCCATCCGGCCGACAACGCCTACGCATCGAGCTACTTCACCACCACCGGCTTCCACATGGCCCACGTGGTGGTCGGCTTGCTGGTGCTGGTTGCGTTGCTGATCTGGTCGGCGATGGGAAAGTTCAGCGCCGAGCGGCATGCAGCCATCTCGATCGGCGCGCTCTACTGGCACTTCGTCGACGTGGTGTGGCTAAGCGTTTTCACCACTTATTATTTACTTCCCTATATCCATTGAAGCCATGAACGCACAAGGAAGGGCCGGATCTTCCGCGGTGCATCCGGCGCCGCATCGGCACAAAGTCAGCGTGTGGGCGCTATGGTTCGCGGTCCTCGCCGGCCCGCTGGCCTGGATGGGAGTCGAGATGATCGACTATTTCACATCCAGCCGACAGTGCACGAAGCGTGCGCTGGATACCGCCCGGGAACTCGCTGCCGCCACTTCGCCCTGGTTTCTCGGCGTGACGCTGGCGGGGCTGGCAATCGCGCTGGTTGGGTTGTTCGTCGCCATCGTCAACTGGCGCAAGGTGCGTCAAGAAGAGAGCGGCTCCGGCCAGCACCTGCTTGAGCTGGGGCGAGGGCGGACGCGCTTCATTGCGATGTGGGGACTGGCCACCAGCATCGGATTTACGGTGGCGTTTGCGTTTACGCTGGCCTATATGATTACCGCGCCGTTGTGCGGAAGGTAGGGAAATGAGGCTTTGTCGAATTAAGCGAATACAGCTTCTGAGCTTTCTCGTGCAGGACAATAGTCAATTACACGATTGCTCTCATCACAAATGAGATGAACCGAATAGTATCCGGTATCCCAAGCATAATCCGTTTTTCCGAGCCATAGAGTGCGATTCCCACTGCATTTACCCAAGACAGAAATTGCTTCATCAATAGATCGACCCATAATGCGAGTTTCATAACAATAAACTGCCTTCGTCATATCAATGTTCGAGGAAATCTTCAGCACCCGGTCATATTCCGGCAGGCTGCCGGCAGTGCGCCTGCTATACCGCGACGCCGGCCAAGCAACCTGCGGCACGGCCTACTCTCTCGGCACTATCGCCCACTGCGGCTCGCTGGAGTAATCCGGTTTTATCGATCGTTTGATAAAGGTATTCCATGCGGCCTGTGCATCGGGAATGCCGGATGTCGCCGCCACTGCCAAGGCAGGTTGCATGTTTGAAGGATAACCCTCGGTGGATTCGGCATGTCCGTCCATTTCTCCTGCTGCCCACGGTCCTCTCGTCACGGACATGTCGATGTCATTTTGCGTACGCCAGTCCGCCTGTTGCTGACTACCGCAAGGCTGATCCAGATATTTGGCTCCGGTCGAGTTGGTAAGCGGCGTGCCATCAGCATTCTGCTTGGTGGCGTTGTATGCCTGAGCAAAGGTGGTAAATAGCGGTGAAGTTGCGCTGGGACGAACCGCGAGTTTGTACGTTGCACCATCAATCCAGCAGTAGCCGGTAGCTCTCATGCGCCCAACGGGGAATTTCGCTTTCCAGGCAAGCAGCGACTTCGCATTGGTAAATCCGAGATCAGACAAATACCCGGTACTCCATGTAAAGAAATCGTCCTGCCATGGTGCAACACCGGTCTGCGCCCCTTGTGCCGTCGGATAAAGAATGGCTGCAAATCCATGGATGCCGCTGCCATCGACCACTCCAAGCTGGTTTGGATTCCCCGTCGTGTAGGTGGCATTGTAGAAGTCCAGATTGTAAGCCAGCCTGTCCGTAAAATATTTCTTCATCGAGTCGCTGTCCGGGGTGATGTATGCCACCTGTCCCAACGTCCTGAGCGCCCACGCCTGCCCGCGAACCTCAGCCCATTTCACAAGTCCTTTTTCCAATTCTCGATATGCGGGATTGGCCTCCAACATGTTCCAGTTTGCCCAGAACTGCAATTCTTCCAGATAGTAATAGTCGCCGGTGACGAGATAGGGCAGGTAATCCAGCGAGGGCTGATGATTGATATCCGGTTGGTAGTTATACGGCCCTGTGCTGCAATCGCCGCCGCAGGCAGGAAAGTAATCGCTTTGCTTGGTCACCGGATTGATTGCGTCGCCGGGATGGCCAAGCAAGGTCATATAGGGATGGTCATCCAGCGACACCGGCAGACCGGTGTTTTTGTCGCGGTAGTGAATCGGCCAACTGCCGGCCAGATCCCCCACTCCCAAGGTGACTTTTTCTGCTCGGGGATCCATGCTGAGCAGATACATGGCCGCCCACTGTGGAAGCGGTCCGATATCGGGACGGCCGCCTACGTTCGGCATGGCGGGATTGACTATCCCCGGCCCCATCGGCCCGGTGTCCTTCGCATTCCAGCGCTGCAGCAGATCGTTCAGGCCCGCATCGGAAATGGTGATGCTGGTGTCATAGTTGGGGACGGCCTTTGTCGCAATCAGATAGTCGATGTCCTGCTTGACGTCTACCTGGGGGGCCGTGCCCCACCAGAATATCTTGCGCCAGCGGGCATGGGAAAAATGCGTAAGCCCGGTCTTGCTGTAGACCGATTTTCCGCCGACGCGAATATCGACGTCATAGGTGAAATTCTGGGGAGACGGCTCATAGGCCCAGTCATTCTCGACGGTGACATCCACTCTCGCCTTGTTGGTTCCGGTGTAGGACCGGATCGCAAAGTGCGCAGTGAGATGCGGATGCTCGGTGCCGTCGGCGATCTTCTTCAACGGCGCCGATACCAGCCATTCGTTCACCAGCGGGCCGGACAGCCACGTCTTGTAATTGCCGGACGCCAGCAATGCATCCGCCGACGCGGTATAGAGCGTGCCGCCGATAGTGATATTGACGCTCGCCGTGAAGCCGGCGTCAAGCAGTGCGCCAGGAGAGGCCCCGGGTGCCGGGGAGGAGCCTGTCGAAGTCTTGGAGATGGTGATGACATCCGACTTTCCGGTGTCCAGTTGCGGCAGTCTTATCGAAAAAATCCCATGCCTGATCGAGCCATCGGGGTTGCGCGCTTTCACGTCCAGTTGAAAGGGAACGACAGCACCGTTTTGATCCGTCAGGCTGACGCCATCCGATGACGAAACGTCCCCGGGACGGAAAACCTGGCCGAAGGTAATAGGGACATCGCTCTGTGTCTCGGCAATCGGGTCGGTGTTGACGACCTCGACCTTGGTGACGGCAGTAGCCGTTATTGTGGACGTTGAATCCGACGGTGAGCTGTCCCCGCCATCGTTCGCATTGCCGGTGCCGGTATCGGCGGGGGCGGTTCCGACGGAGGGAGGGTTGCCATCGCCTCCACCGCAGGCCGCCAGGATGCAGCAGGTCAGAATGGCAAGTACGATATGCAGGTAAGTTGGTTTTTTTGATGATTTCATGTTTGACTCCAGGTGATACAGTCATTCCCCGGCTTGATTGGGATCCCATTGCCAGATGGTGGAGCCGTAATCGGAATCGAATATCGGCATCAGCTCGCCTTCCTTGAAATAGCGTCGCGAATCCAGCTTTGCCGGAGTAAACCAGTAGCCTGCTTGCGGGCAGGGTTGGCCGCCTTCGACACGCAGGCGCGTGTTATCGACAAGCGAAGGCGTGGCGGGTAGATTGCTCGTATCGGAGATGCGCTCAATTAATGTCCAGAGAGTAGGGACGTAACCTTTTTTCTGGCTGATGGCAGGATTTAGTACAACTGAAGCTCTCCTTGCCTTATTGCCTTTAATTAGTAAGGTTGGAAATCCATGATCTACGTCCGGTAAATAAATTCCTGTTTGCGGGACGATATCGCCAGTGTCAGGGATTTGTCCGCTTTTTACAGTCACCTGCTTGTTGAGGCGGTAAGTAGGCCAAGTGGGAGGGGGATTGAGAGGAAGTTTGACTACGCTGTCATAGCGGGTAGTTAATGCACCGGGAGACCAGATGCCGCTTGAGGTGCGATCTACGGGAAATGCCAATTCACCGGCCTTATAAAGCAATTCATAGTATTTCGCTTCCGCGCCAGGCTCGACTTCCTCCATCCAGCTCGCTGGATAATCCATCGTCTGTCCACGGATATCGCCGGTAATTCCGCACGATCGCCCGAGAGCTTCATAATCTCCATGTGATCGCTTGATGTAACCGTCATTCAGAATTCGCATCGTGTCCCTGAAGTTCGGCAGCACCCGCTCTCCCCAGACGATATCCGGTTGTTCCGGCAGTGGACGAGCGCGGTAACGTGGCGGTAATTGATGCATGAAGCGATCAAGCATGTTTTCTGCATGACTGAGCATTGCCTCCCAGGCATCGCGCACTAGCCCGTAATACTCAAGCGAGGTATAGCGCTCCAAGAGATAGATTTCCTGCGGTATCAGAGGTGTTACCATGGCTATTTCTTTCCAGGACGGTTGTTGGTCTGGATCGTCAACCGGCGAAGTGAATGCGAGTAAATCAAAGCGATCTTCAGGTCTGATTAGGGTCCCATTGCCAGACGGTGGAGCCGTAATCGGAATCAAATACCGGCATCAATTCGCCGTCCTTGAAATGGCGTCGAGAATCGGATTTTGCAGGAGTGAACCAGTAACCCGCTTGTGGGCAGAATTCGCCGCCTTCGACACGCAGGCGCATGTTATCGACAAGCGAAGGCGTGGCGGGCAGATTGCTTGTATCGGAGGTACGCTCAACAAGCGTCCATAAAGCAGGTGCATAACCACTGCGTCCATTCGGTAAGTCAACTGATGCCTCATTAGCCGCTCCCAGAAGTGGATCGTCTGATTTGATTAATAGGGTAGGAAAACCGTTATCGACGTCGGGAAGGTAGATGCCCGTTTGTGGGACGCGGTCGCCGCTTTTTACGGTTACTTGCCTGTTTAGCCGATAGGTAGGCCAACTGGGAGGGGGATTGAGAGGAAGTTTGACTACTGCATCGTAGTCGGTTGTTAATTCTCCAGGCGACCAGATACCGGAAGATGTTAATGCAACAGGCCAAGCCAAATCACCGGCCTTATGAAGCAACTCGTAGTATTTCGCTGTCGCTCCCGGTTCGACTTCATCCATCCAGTTTGCTGAATAGTCCATCGTCTGGCCGCGGATATCGCCAGTGATGCCATGGGCTCGGCCAAGCGCTTCATAATCTCCATGCGACCGTTTGATATAGCCCTCGTTCAAAAGCCGCATCGTGTCCCTGAAATTTGGCAGCACTCGTTCGCCCCAAACGATATCCGGCTGCTCGGATAAGTGGCGAGCACGGTAACGTGGCGGCAGTTGATGCATGAAGCGCTCAAGCATGCATTCCGCATGGTTGAGCATCGCTTCCCAGGCATCACGCATCTGGCCATACCATTCCAGCGAGCAGTAGCGTTCGAGCAGATAGATTTCCTGCGGGATCAGAGGGGTTGCCATGGCTATTTTTTTTAAACCAACTGTTGATGAAAGCCGACAACTGACGAAGTGAATGCGAGCAAATCAAAGCGCTTTTCAAGTCTGATTGGGATCCCATTGCCAGATGGTGGAACCGTAATCGGAATCGAATATCGGCATCAATTTTCCTTCCTTGAAATGGCGCCGGGAATCGGGTTTTGCGGGTGTGAACCAGTAGCCGGCTTGCGGGCAGGGTTGGCCGCCTTCGACACGCAGGCGCGTGTTATCGACAAGCGAAGGCGTGGCAGGCAGATTGCTCGTATCGGAGATGCGCTCAACAAGCGTCCATAAAACAGGTGCATAACCACTGCGTCCATTCGGTAAGTCAACTGATGCCTCATTAGCCGCTCCCAGAAGTGGATCGTCTGATTTGATTAATAGGGTAGGAAAACCGTTATCGACGTCGGGAAGGTAGATGCCCGTTTGTGGGACGCGGTCGCCGCTTTTTACGGTTACTTGCCTGTTTAGCCGATAGGTAGGCCAACTGGGAGGGGGATTGAGAGGAAGTTTGACTACTGCATCGTAGTCGGTTGTTAATTCGCTAGGCGACCAGATGCCGCTTGAAGTTAGATCAACAGGCCAAGCCAATTCACCGGCTCTGTACAACAATTCATAGTATTTCGCTTCCGCTCCCGGTTCGACTTCATCCATCCAGCTTGCCGGATAATCCATGGTTTGACCGCGTATGTCCCCCCTAAGATTAAAGCCCAGATAGCATGAATAATCGCCATGGGAGCGCTTGATATACCCATCATTCAAAAAGCGCATCGTATATCTGAAATTCGGCAGCACCCGCTCTCCCCAGACGATATCCGGTTGTTCCGGCAGTGGACGAGCGCGGTAACGTGGCGGTAATTGATGCATGAAGCGATCAAGCATGTTTTCTGCATGACTGAGCATTGCCTCCCAGGCATCGCGCACTAGCCCGTAATACTCAAGCGAGGTATAGCGCTCCAAGAGATAGATTTCCTGCGGTAT
>CBIHOK010000060.1:0-20679 GCA_966211575.1 uncultured Noviherbaspirillum sp. | reverse complement strand
ACAGGAGACATGTTTGATGACATCCACGACTACTGGAGAGTGCCGGAAGCCGGCCACCGCCGGCAGCCGGCGGCGGAAACTTGCCGATCGGCTGGAAAAACTGGGTGGCGCGATCAGCTGCGTCGCGATCGCACTTACCTGCCTGCTCCCGCTCCCCATTCTGTACGATGTGGTGGCGCGCACCGCCGGCCAGCCGACCGACTGGGCTTTCGAATATACGTTATATGCCTTGATCGGCGCCGGTTTTCTCGCCAATGCCTGGGCTTGCAGGCACGGCAGCCATTTCCGCGTTACGACGCTCCTCAACCTGTTCCCCAACGGTAAGAAGGCGCTCGACCGCTTTGCTTACCTGGCGACGCTGGCCTTCAGCGCCGTCGTCACCGTCGCGGGAGCGATGCTGGCTTCCTATTCGTTCAGCAACGATATCCACGCGTCGTCCCTGCTGGGCACGCCGCTTTATATTCCGCAGACCATGATTCCGCTGGGCGCCGGCGCGCTGTTCCTGCAGACGCTCGCGCTCCTGCTGCGCGACGAATACCCCGAATCGCACGAACTCATCTGACGGCAGAGGCAAACCATGTCGGAAAACATAATAGGGATCGGCTGCATCTTTCTGCTGTTCGGCCTGATGATCCTCAGCGTACCGGTGTTCGTTTCAATGGGAATCGCCGCCTTTGCCGGCTTCCTGCTGATCAATTCGCCGATGCAGGCGCTCGACACCATGGGCCAGGTCATCTGGCAATCCAGTTCTCTGTTCGAGCTGGTGGCGATACCGCTCTTCATTTTCACCGGCATCCTGATGGGCCGGATCGAGGCCGGGCGCGACCTGTTCAACGTCACCAAGGCCTGGGTAGGCAACGTGCCGAATGCGCTGGGCGTCGCCACCATTTCCGCGTGCGGCATTTTCGCCGCCATCTGCGGCTCCTCGATCGCCAACGCGGCGACGGTGGGACTGGTCGCGATTCCGCTGCTGCTGGAGGAACGCTACACGAAAGCGCAGGCGGGCGGCTTCGTCGCCGGCGGCGGCACGCTCGGCATCATCATCCCGCCGTCCATTCCCTTCATTCTGTACGGCGTGATCACCGAAACATCGGTCGGCAAGCTGTTCATGGCGGGCGTGCTTCCGGGCGCCGTCATGATGCTGCTGTTCGTCGTCTACGTCACGCTGAGCCGCCCGCGCGTGCGCCAGCAGCACAAGATGACGCTGGCGGAAAAGATCGCGGTGACCCGCCGCGGCACCGGCGTGCTGCTGCTGCCGGTCATTATCATCGGCGCGATCTATTCCGGCGTCTTTACGCCCACCGAAGTCGCCGCGCTTGCCGTCGCCTATGTCGTCGCGCTCGGCCTGGTCCAGCGCCGGCTGAAGGCAGGAGTCTTCCTCGCTGCGGCGAAAGACGCCACCAAGACCACCGCAATGCTGCTGATGCTGATCGTGTTCGGCCAGTACTTCTCGCATTTCCTCACCTTCGAGCAGATACCGCAGAACATGGCGAGCTGGATCACCGGACTGAGCGAAAACCATTTCATCATCGTGACGGTGATGATCCTGGTGTACATCCTGCTCGGCGTGTTCCTCGAAAGCGCCGCGATGCTGCTGATCTCGGTGCCGATCTTCTTTCCGATATCGCAGTCGATCGGGATGGACCCGATCACCTTCGGCGTGTTCTGCTGCATCGCGATGGAGATCGCGCAAATTCATCCGCCGATCGGCATCAACCTTTTCACGATCCACGGCATCTCGAAGATTCCCCTGTGGGATCTGTCGAAAGGAACACTGCCGTTCCTGCTCATTCAGATCGTCATGCTGTACATCGTGTGGCTGTTCCCGCAGCTGTCGCTGTGGATTCCCAACCATATGGTGCAGCACTGATCCGTACCCGGCAAGCCCGGTTGTAGACCAACCAGTAAATTTTGAAAGGACAAATTCGACATGAGACTTACCCCTGAAGAAGAGCGGATGCGCCAGGGAGAGATGGGCCCGGCAGTGCGCGATGCGATCGAACTGCAGATCAAGGTAGGCGAGTTCTGGGGCGCCAAGCGCTTCGTGCCGATTACCAATGCGCACATGATGGGCGACATCGAAGTGATGGGGGAGGCCGGCAAGGGATTCCTGGAACGCCTGACCGAAATGGGCGGTCACTGCCGTACCATGACCAGCACCAATGCGCGCTGCGTCGACTTCGGCTTCGCCGACCGGCTCAAGCAGAATCCGGCTGAAGTGGGAAAGGAACACCAGGTGATCCGCTTCCTGCGCGATCTGAACGTCACTACCGTCGATACCTGCATCAATTACCAGACGGTCTATCAGCCGCACCTTGGCGAGCATGTGGCATGGGGCGATACCGGCACCGTGATCTACGCTAACTCGGTGTTCGGCGCCCGCACCAATTTCGAAGGCGGGCCGGTCGCACTGGCAGCCGCCATGACCGGCCGCACGCCGGAGTATGGCTTTCACCTGGACGAGCACCGGCGCGGCAGCTTCATCGTCGAACTCGATCTCGATCTGGACGACTATGCGGACTGGGGCGCGATCGGCAAGCTGGTCGGCGAGCCGAACCAGAACTATTTCTCGGTGCCGGTGTTTACCGGCGTCAAGCGCACGCCGACCGCCGACGAATTGAAGCACCTGGGCGCGGCGCTGGCGAGCTACGGTTCGATGGCGATGTTCCACATGGTCGGCGTCACACCCGAGGCGCGCACGCTGGAAGAGGCGCTCGGCGGCCGGGAGCCGACCCATACGATGAAGATCACGCGTGCCGAGCTGGACGCGATCTATGCCGGCTTCAAGGAGGATGCCGCAGCTTCCAACCTGTTCGTGTTCTCGGCGCCGCAGCAGTCGATCTATGAAATGAAGCGGCTGGCGGAACTGTTCGGCGGCCGGCGTGTGAAACCGGGAACCACCGTGATCGTCACCACCAGCCACGGCGTGAAGTCTCAGGCCGAACCGCTCGGCTATGTACAGACGCTGCAGGAAGCGGGCGTGCTGATACTTGAAGGCGTCTGTTTCTACATCCTGCAGAACCTGCCCCAGATGCGGGTCGAGAACGGCTGGAGCAACCTGGTCACCAATTCCGCCAAGCTCGCCAACATCATCAAGGCGCATAAATTCAATCCGATCCTGCGCCGCACCGCCGACTGCGTGGCCGCAGCAACCCTGCCGGGAGCACAAAAATGAGCGAGATCATCAACGTCAACCGGGCATTCGGCGAGACAGTGGAAGGCGTTGCCGTCATTTCCGAAGAAGGCTTTTCTCCGCGCTACGACCTCGATCGCTGGTCGGGCGAAATTTCGCGGCCCGGCCACAAGCTGGAAGGCATCAATATCAAGGACAAGATCCTTTTCTTCCCCACCGCCAAGGGCGGCATCGCGGCCGGCTGGGCATTTTATGACATCAAGCACAAGGGGATTGCGCCGAAGGCGTTCATCTTCGGCGTGACCAATCCGGTGATGGTCCAGGGCGCGGTATTTGCCGGCATCACCATCACCGACGGCTGGTCGCGCAACCCGTCCGACATCATCCGCAGCGGCGATATCGTGCGGGTAAATCCGCAGGAGAAAACCATCGAACTGGTAAGGCGCGGTCAAGGCCTCGCCTGATTACTTCATTGGAGGAGACATCATGAAGCATCTGAAGAAAATCCTGGGCCTTGCATCCGGCATGTTGTTGCTTGCCATGGCCGGCTGTCCCAATGCCCAGGCAGGCGATTCTTATACCTTGAGCCTGGCCACCTGGGGCACTTCCACGCATCCGCAGGTAAAGATATTCGCGCACTCTTTCATGGAGAAGGTGCAAAAGGATAGCAACGGACGCATCAAGTTCAAGTTCTTTCCGGACAACCAGATGGTGAAGGAAGCCTTCGTCCCGAACGCGGTGCCGGCGGATACCGTCGACATCGCATTGACGACGACGGAAGGATGGGCCGGGCGCGCGCAGGACATGCTGGTGACCGCCTCGCCGCTGTGGGACCTCACCATGCAGGAGACGCGCGAGCGGCTGGTGCCTGGCAATCCCCTGTTCGGATTCTTCGACAAGACATTCCGCAAGCAGGGCGTGGTGACGCTGGCACTGTTCGACATCGGCTCGCCGATATTTTCCACCACCTTTCCGCTGAAAACCCCGGCCGACATAGCCGGCAAGCGCATTCGTTCGGTTTCCAAGGGCACGGCCGAAACCATCCAGGCGCTCGACGCTTCGCCGGTGGTCATGAGCGTTGGCGATGTGTATTCGGCACTGAAGCTGGGAACCGTCGACGGCGCTATCGGCGGCCTGCAGGGGGCATACGGACTCAAGCATTACGAGGTGGCGAAACACGTGCTGGCCAGCGGCGGCGTACTCGGCACCTTTATCCATGGTTATGTGATGAACAAGCGGAAATTCGACTCGCTGCCGAAGGATTTGCAGGATGTCCTGATGAAAGATGCGCTGTCGGCCAGGAATGAGACGCAGGACGCGTTGATCGACACCTATCCCCATTATCTGGAAAAAATGGAGAAGGAGAACGCCACCGTCACCCGCCTGGAAAAAGGCAGCGCGCTGTGGAATCAGTGGTCGGCCAAGCTGGCTGCATTGAAAAAGAAAGACAGCGAGCGCTATTCGCCGGAGTTGATCAAGCTGCTCGAAAAGTGAGCAGCATTTCGGAAATGCCGATTCCTCTCGTCCGGGGGCGGGAGGATGGCGGCATGTGCAGGACATCGCATAGGCAGCCAGATCCGTCTTGCTGCTGACCGTTTTCAGGGAAAATGTGGGCCACAACTCCGGCTTTTACCGGTGCTCAGGCACCGGCCACATGTCACCCTGGGAACCGTACTTATGCGGACCGTCGTTTCGTTATTCCGCAGGCCCTGTTCACTGGTCTGTGGCCTGCTCTTTGCGTGTTCGACGCCGACGATTGCAGCGGCGGCGAGTTTTGACTGCGGCAAGGCGAAAACCGCCCTGGAAAAAACAGTCTGCGCGGATCCGAAGCTGTCGGCAGCGGACTCCGAAATGGCGCGACGCTATGACAAGGCGCGTTCGATGCTTTCCGACCGGGGTAAAGCCATCCTGCGTTCCGGCCAAAGGGAATGGCTCAAGGTCATCAAGGTCTTGTGCGTCGATCACAAGAGAACGGAAGGCCAGACTGAGTGTGTACGACGGCAGTACGAAGACAGGCTGGAAAGCCTGCAAACGGCGGCGGTCCGGGTCGGTCCGTTCCTGTTTAGCCGTATCGACAATTACGCGTCACCCGGCCTGGATGAAGCAACGGGCACGCCGTTGGAACAGCACATCGGCTTGCCGCGCATCGATAGCCCGCTTTCTCCGGAAGCGGAGCAATGGAATGCCGCGATCGTCCGATTTTCGGAGGCCGCGCGAGCCAACTGGTGTTACGGCGAATTTGAAACCGCCGACCCCAGAGATTCCGATAGGCTCTCCGAGCAAATGCTCACCTTCAAGGTGTTCTCCCGCGACAAGTTCGTCAATGCCAGGTTCACGCATTACGAGCGATGCGGGGAAGGTGCGGCCAATGAAGACGTGAACAACATTTCCTTCCTTTGGGGGCCCGCGCTGCACCCGCTGTCGGCGGCCGACGTGTTTTTGCGGGATAGCGATTGGGTTTCGTTCCTCGTTACCCGCGCAGCGCGAGAGTTCGAGATCGATGACCCTGATCCCGGCACTCGAAAAGATTTCCGCGACGGGATCAAAACGGTTGTAACCGATCCGGCGGCATGGTCGTTCACCGAACAAGGGCTCGTTATTTCTTTCAATCCGGGATACGGCAATGCATCGGTCGCAAGCGGCCCGATCGACGTAGCGATACCGTGGAAGGACTTGTATCCGTTCATCAGGCCAACGGCGCCGGTGCCGGGACATTGAACAGGTAGTTCGGCCTCTTGACACAGCCGAGAGCGTGTGGCGTTTCCCATTTCCGGGTTTTGAGTGGCCTATCCCCACAGATTGAACTCGGCCGTCATCTTGCGTACGAGCTTCTTGTCGCCGATCAGCGCGATGCCCGACATTTCCATGTTCGCCAAATCTCCGGTGGCCACTACGTCCAGCAGCTGCATATAGTCGGTGGTGCCTTGTCCGTCACGCGGAAAAACCACGCAGTCAATCAGCTCCGGCGCGGCTTGCGCAGCCATCTTGCATAACGAGGCAGCGGATGCCGACAGTACGCTTATCCCGACCGATACCAGTCCCGGAAAGCTGCGGCCGGCAGCGTCGACTAGCGGCGCGCCTACCAGCGCCGGATGGCGCTGGCCGACGGTGAGCGCCAGCACTGCGGCAGCATTTGCGGCTTTTCCTATCGATAACCCGGTGTTGAGGATGATGACACAGCGATTTGCCGCTCGCGCTCGGGGAAGATGATCGGACTCCATCGGGCCTCCTGTTCTGGTTGAAGGCGCCAATTTTTGCAGGCTGGCTATCAGGCGTCTGGAAGCTTCGTGCAGCGGCTGCGGTAGGCTGCCGGAGTCAACCCGTATGCGCGTCGGAACCAGCGGCCCAGATGGCTTTGGTCGGCAAAGCCAAGCATGGCAGCCACGTCTGCCGGTGTTTCGCCGTGAGCGAGCAGGCGGCGTGCACGGGACAGGCGTAGCTGGATCAGGTAGGCATGCGGTGCGAGGCCGTAGGCTTGCTTGAAACCGCGCGTGAGCCGGAAACGGTCAATGCCGGCGAGCGCGGCGAGTTCATCCAGGCCGATATCCTGATCGTAGTGTGCATGAAGATAATCCCGCACCCGCCGTGCAGCGCCTGGAAGGCGAATACCCTCATCGGTTCTCGCCGGGCGATGCAGATGAAGGCCGAGTCCGGCCAGCACGTTGTCGAGCGCGGTCTGGCGCACGATGCACGCTTCGTTCTGCCGCAGAGCCCGGAACGCATAGGCAATGGCGGCCCTCAAGCTGCAGTCGTCTACCAGATTCGCGACGAAGCCCGGGGTGCCGACCGACTGCCCGAACAGCGCATGCAATTCACGCTCCATGCATTTCGGCTCGAGATACAGCATGGAATAGGTAAAACCTTCGGGCGTGGGTGCGTGGCCATCATGGATCTCGCCGGGCTCCAGCATGAAGACCTGGCCGGCGCAGCTGCTATGGAGCGCTTTCCGGCAGTGGAACTGTTGCACTCCTTGTTCGGTGAAACCGACCAGATAGCTGTCATGCCAGTGCGGTTCATAGGCGTGGCCGACGAAGTGGGCACGTATGGTTTCTATGCCGGTCTCGGCGTCCTGCTTGAGATGTACCCAGTTGCCAGCTTCCATTATTGAAATCGTTAGCGTCGATACTTGCCACCCATTCTGGCACAGCGGATCGGCCCCGGCTGGAAGATTTGTGCGGGTACAGGATTCTCATGCTCCGGCTTCATGCCGTTGAATCAAGCAACTGAATTGAGCAACTGAATCGAGCAACCGAGGATGCCGGCGAACGCCGGCATGAATAAGGGGCGCCTGTCCCGTTACCCCGGTCTTCGAGGCGCCCCTGCTCGCGAAATTCAGTGCGATTTTGCCAACGCTTTCGCCAGCTCGTGCTGCGACTGCTCCCATCCGGAAGCAGGGGCCAGCTGATCCGCCTGCGCCTTGACCTGAGCGATCCGGCTGCACAAGGCCTCTGCCGGATCGTCGATGTCGCCGACATGGATCCCGTGCGTCATCGTGATGTGCGCGCATTCGAAACTTCCGCCGCCGGCGAGAAGAATCATCCGGTTGGGCGCATCCTCGCCGACCAGGGCGACCACGCCCGGGCTGACCCGCTCGGGAGTCAGCACCGCCGCCGCCTGGGACGGGAGCAGGCCTTCGGTCATCGCGGTCAGCGCCGTCGGCGCCAGGCAGTTCACGCGGATGTCGTGCTTGGCGCCTTCCAGCCCCAGAGTCTGCATCAGGCCGACCAACGCCATCTTGGCCGCGCCGTAGTTCGACTGGCCGAAGTTTCCGTACAAACCCGATGACGACGTAGTCATCACGATGCGCCCGTAGTTTTGCGACTGCATGCGCGCCCAGACCGCCTTGGTCGCGTTCACGGATCCCATCACGTGCACGTCCAGCACCAGGCGGAAATCATCGAGCGGCATCTTGGCGAAGGTCTTGTCGCGCAGGATGCCGGCGTTGTTGACCAGGATGTCGATGCGGCCGAAGGTCGAAACCGCGAGATCGGCCATCGCTTCCATCTCCTCGTAGCGCGTCACGTTGCCGGCGAAGGCGATTGCCTCGCCGCCCGCTTCGCGCACCTCGTCGGCCACGGACTGCGCCGCGTCGCCGAGATCATTGACCACCACCCGCGCGCCGTGGCGCGCAAGTTCCAGTGCGTGGCAGCGTCCGAGTCCGGCGCCGGCGCCGGTAATGATGGCTACCCTGTCCTTCAATCGCTTCGACATAATTTCCTTTCTGCTTTCCAGAGTGAGGGTTCTCATTGTGTCAGTATCCGTGCGACGCTGCACGGCCCTCAGTTCACGCGCCGTACCGGCGGATAGTGGAAGCTGCCTTCCAGGTGCGCGCGCTGCGGCTGGTACAGGCGCAAGGTCAGGTAGAAAGTTTCTCCGGGTGGCGCGGGCAGCCAGTTCTTTCCGGGGCCGGGATCGTCGGCCTGGATCGCGATGCTGAGTCCGCCGTCCGCGTCGTGCCGCAGGCCGAGCGTCCGGTCGCCGATCGAATGCCGGTTGATCGGGTTGGCCACCAGCAGGCAATCGCTGCGGCGGTACAGCGTGATCGACCAGAACGTTCCCACCTGCGGTTCGCCGCCCGGCGGAAAGCGCAGCACGTAGCGCCGGGCGCCGGTGAGCGCTTCGCCGTCGGCATCCACCTCGGCCATGATGTACATCGCTTCGTCGATGCCGAGTGTGCCGATCCAGTTGCGCGCCACCCGCGCCCGCGTCAGGATGTCGTCGCCGAAGCTGGTGCGCACGCTGACCGCGGTAGTCCAGCCGCCGCCCAGTTCCGACGGTTGCGCGACGTCCCGCAGTTCGGTGTAGACCTCGGTCAGGGCGTCCTGAAGCGCTGCCGGCGCCAGCGGCCAGGCAGGCAGCGGCGTGGGCGACGGATTGCGCGCGAGCATGGTTTCCAGCACGCGCACGTATTCTTCAGCGTCCGGCACGCCGGTGTCGCGGTTGTCGAGCAGGCAGTCGATGCGCGACAGTGCCGCGGTGCGGTCGGGCCGGTGGATTGCGAAGCGGTCCTGCAGCGCATGCACCCTGGCGAGGTCCGCCGGATCGGGGTCGACCAGGATGCGGCCGATCACCCACACGTCGTTGCCGGGCGCGCTGATGCGATGCATGCCGGCCGGCACGTCGCCGCTCCAGTCGGGGCCGTGGACAAACAGCCGTTGCGCGTCGCCGCCGGTGGTGCGGCGGCCGGCATAGGCCCACGGATTGGTCCAGGCGTCGAGGAAACCGAGCACCCAGTAGCGCGATCCCATCTCCGGCACGTCGATGATCAGCGGACCGGCGGAGAGATCGAGCCAGGCGTTGGTAAAGAGCGTGTCGTTGTTCGGCGTGACGACTTCCTTGTCTTCGGGACTGCGCAAGCGCCGCGTGTGCGTGAACTGGTTCACCCAGCGCATCCGCGAGCCGGCGCTGTCGCCGGCAAAGCCCTCGACCGGATGCTTGCGCGCCGTGTTCGACGCGCGCATGCGCGCCATCTCGAACAGCGGCAGGGTGGCGAGCACCGCCTGCTGGAGGGGAGATGCCAGGGAGGAGGATGCTGCCGGCCGGGTGCGGGTCAGCAGAACCGCATCCAGCGCGAGCGCGCCCTGGCCCTGGGGCAGCACCACGAACGGATTCAGTTCCACCGAGTCCAGCGTGCTGCCGGCCGCCAGCGCGAAATGCGAGAGGCGCACGATCGCATCGGCCAATGCCTCCACGTCGGCCAGCGGCGCGCCGCGGTAGCCGCGCAGCAGCGGCGCGGTCTTCAGTTCGTCTATCATTGCGCGCGCCTGTTCGTGATCGACCGGCGCGAGGCGGAAACTCACGTCGCCCAGCAGTTCGACATTCACCCCTCCCGAGCCGAGCATGACGACCGCGCCCAGCGTCGGATCGCGATGCACGCCGAGTATGCATTCGACGCCGCCGCGTATCATCGGCGCGAGCAGCACGCCGTCCACGCGCGCGGCGGGCGCAGCGGCAGCGGCCGCCGCCATGATGCGGTCGTAGGCGGCGCCGGCCTCGGCGGCGTCGCGGATGTTCAGCGCCACGCCGCCGATATCGCTCTTGTGCGTGATATCGGCCGACAGGATCTTCATCACGACCGGAAAACCGAGCGAACCCGCCTGCGCCGTCGCCTCGTCGCGGGAGCGGGCGCGACGGCCGGGGGCGACCGGTATGCCGAAGTCGCGCAGCAGGGCCATCGCATCGGCTTCGTTGTACGGACCGGGGCGCAGTGCGATCGGTGCCGGGGCCTGTTCAAGCGTTGACTCAGGCGCCGGCCGCCGCAGCTGCGCCTGGAAGAAGCTCGTCGCCGCCAGCACGCGGATGGCGCGTGCCGGGTCGGGAAAGCACAGGCAGCCGCGCGCCGCGAGCGCACGCTGCTGGGCGGCATCGGCCAGCGTGCTGAACATCACCAGGCGCCCCGGGAAATCGCGGCGCAGGTCGCGCGACAGCTTTTGCTGGAAGTCCTGCATCGCCGGGGTATTGCCGAACGCGGCGAGAAAGATCAGCAGGCTGCCATGGCCGGCCTCGCCGAGCATGACACGGGCAGCGGCGTCGAGCAGGTCGGGCTCGGCCGTCACCTGGCCGGTGACGTCGACCGGGTTCTCGGTGGCGGCAAACGGCACGCGCGCGCGGATCAGCGCTTGCGCGGCGGGCGGCAGCGGCGCCACGTCGAGCCCGGCCTCGGCTGCATCGTCGGCCATCATCACGCCGACGCCGCCGGAGACGGTCAGCAGGCCGACCTTGGTGTTCGCCGGCAGGCCGGAAACCGCGAGGCAGTGGGCGATGTCGAAAAACTCTTCGATGGAATGCGCGCGCCATGCTCCGTGCTGGCGGAACAGCGCATCGAAGGCCGCGTCGTCGCCTGCCAGGGCCGCGGTATGCGAGGCGGCCGCGCGGGCGCCGAGCGCGGTGCGGCCGACCTTCACGATCACCACCGGCTTGCCGGCGGCGCGCGCCAGGTCGAGCGCCTGCCTGAGCTTGTCGCCGTCGCGGCAGCCTTCCAGGTAAGCCATGATGACCTCTGTTTGCCGATCGCGCGCCATCCACGCAATGCAGTCGGCCACCCCGATGTCCGACTCGTTGCCGGTCGTCACCCAGGCGGAGAGGCCGACGTCGCGCTCGCGCGCCATCGCATAGGCATAGGCGCCGAACGCGCCGCTCTGGCTGACGATGCCGACCTTGCCGGACTTGGCCAGGCCGGTCGATACCACCGGGGAAAAGGTCGCATAGACCGAGCGGGCCACATTCATGAAACCCAGGCAGTTCGGCCCCAGCACGCGAATGCCGGCGGCGCGCGCCTTGTCGGCGAAGCGCTGTTGCGCCTGCTCGCCTTCCTGCCCGGTTTCGGCGAAGCCCGCGGAAAACATGACGATGTTCTTCACTCCCGCACCGATTGCATCGTCGAGCGCAGCGTCGGCGCGGGAAGCGGGGAGCGCGAAGATCGCGAGGTCGATCGGCCGGCCCACCTCAGCCAGCGAGGCGAAGGCGCGGCGGCCCTCGATATCCGTGGCGCGGGAATTGATCGGATAGATCTCGCCGGCGTAGCCGTGTTCGACGAGATAGCGGACGGGCACGGCACCGATCTTGCTCCGGCTGGATGAAGCGCCGACGATGGCGATGGAACGGGGCGAAAGAAACGAGTCGAGGTCTGGTAGGGTCATGAGCTGCCTGACAAAAGTTCGGGAAATGCCGCGGCGACGTGCTGCCGGCATTCACGATGCGCGGGCGGCCGAGGCATGGCTGCCTACGATAGCCGACCGGTTTTTATCAGACAAGACGAGAATTTCGATATTTTTATAAGCTGAGATTATTTATCAGCGATACCCGCCTTGCGCGGCTGGCGCGCGCGCACAAGGCGGCCGTCATTCCAGTTGGTCGCGGCTTCGAGCGTGTAGTCGAGAAAACTTTCGACCGCCGGCGAGAGGGTCGAGCGGCCGCGGGCGAAGATCGCGATGCGCCAGGTGACCGTAGGCTGGCGCAACGGCAGGAAGGCCAGGCCGAAACCTTCCACCAGCGAGCGCGCCATCGACGGACAGATCACGCAGCCCGGCCGCACCCGCAGCATCGAAAGGGCGGTGTTGACGCGGTGTACCTGCACGATCTTCCGGGGATGATGGCGCAGCGGCACGTGGCTCAGCACGTTGGTGGCGAGGTTGCGCATGTAGTTGATCAGCGGGCGCTCGCGCAGCTCTTCCCAGCTCACCGATTCGCCGGCCGCCAGCGGATCGTCCCGGCGCAGCGCGATCCAGAGCGGATCGACCCGGATCATGTGGACTTCCACCGCCTCGTCCGGCAGCACCCCGTCGGGGCCGAAGCCGATGTCCGCGCTGCCGCTGTGCAGGCCTTCGAGCACCTGCTCGATCGGCACGTCGTCGAAGCGCACGTCGACTCCCGGATAGCGTTCCGCGTAGCCGGCGATCAGTTCCGGCAGCAGCGTGCAGGACAGGGTTTCGGGCGCCGCCACCCGCACCAGTCCGCGCCGCAATTCCTTCAGGTTGGTCACGCTTTCCAGCGCTTCGTCGAGATTGGCGAGCACGCGCCGCACCATCGGCTCGAATGCGGCGCCCACCACGGAGGCGCCGACGCTGCGCGTATTGCGGTCCAGCAGGCGCACGCCCAGCCGGCTTTCCAGTTCCTTGACGAGGCCGCTCAGTGCAGCCTGCGACAGGTGCATGGTATCGGCCGCTTCCGAGAAGCTTCCGCATTCGAGCACGGTCACGAATGCGCGCAATTGCCTCAGCGTTACCTCGAGTGCCATCGGGTGTCCTTTGCATGGTTGCGGGGAAAAAGGCAATTTATAATTTTATCTTCTAAGTCGTCAAGAAATTCAAGATTGTCCGAATAGGCTTCGCAATCTATCATCGAATCGTGAAGCGGGCACTGACGTCTCTCCGCCGGAGGCCGGCCCGGACTCTTCATCCCTATTCGAACACTCAGGAGACCTGCATGGAAATGAATCGACGGATGCTGTTGCGTGCTGCCGCTGCAAGCCTTTGCGCCGGTGTTTTGCCACGAGCCCTGGCGCAGGGAAGCTGGCCCTCGCGCACCGTGACGATCGTCTCGCCGTACGGCGTGGGCGGTCCGAACGATCTTTCCGCGCGCCTTTTCGGGGAATACCTGGGGCGCAAGCTGGGGCAGTCGTTCATCGTCGAGAACAAGACCGGCGCCGGCACCCGCATCGGCACCAATTTTGTCGCACACGCCCCCGCCGACGGCTACACCATCCTGTACGGGGCGGCGCCGTATTCCACGATGAAAGCGCTGTACGGCAAGCTCAGCTTCGACCAGAAGAAAGACATTCAGCCGATCGCGATGACCGCTACCGTACCGCTTTTCCTGGTCGTCAATGCGCAATCGCCGGCAAAGACCGCCCAGGAACTGGTCGCCTACGGCAAGTCGCGGCCCGACGGACTGACCTTCGGTTCTCCCGGCTATGGCTCGCTGCCCCACCTGGCGGAGGAACTGTTCTTGCGGGACGCGGGGATCAAGGGTCTGGCGGTCCATTACCGCGGCGATGTCGGCGCCTACACGGATCTTCTGGCCGGCCGCGTCGATGCGACGCTTACCGCGCTGACGGCAGCCCTTCCGCACGTGAAGGCCGGCAAGCTGCGGGTGCTCGGCGTCGCTTCGACCGCGCGCAGCGAGATCTATCCCGATGCTGCCACCTTGCGCGAGCAAGGCCTTCACAACGTGGTCGCCGCCGGCTGGTACGGATTCATGGCACCGGGCGGAGTGCCGAAGGCCATTGCCGAGCGCATGCAGTCGAACATCCTGGATGCGCTGAAAGATCCGGACATCAAGCGCAAGCTGCTGGGGCTGGGGATGGAGCCGAATCCGCTCGATGCCGCCGGTTTCGGCAAGTTCATCGACGCCGAAATGGCCAAATGGGGCGAGGTGATCCGCAAGGCCGGCATCAAGGGCAAGGGCGCCTGATTTTCCGGGCCGGGTTGCCTCACGACCCCGGTCGCCTTGCACGCGGGCGGCCGGCCTTTTCCTGATCGATCACTTCGATCGCCGCACCGAGAAATGCCCGAATCAGGCGCGTGCGGATGGAGCCGTGCGGCCAGACCAGACCCAGGCGCCGTACATACTGGGTGCCCGCTATCGGCAGTTTTTTCAGCTTGAGACCCTCCGGCCACGGAGGCGGCCAGTCGGGCACCAGCGATATTCCCAATCCCCGGTCCACCATCAGCGCAATGGCTGCCAGCGAGGTCAGCTCGAAACTTTCCCGCGGCTGGATACCGGCGCGGCGCAGATAACTGTCCGCGATACGGCCGCCCCGGGCATTGCGGTCATAGCGGATGAACGGTTGCGAGCGCAGCGCCGTATCCGGGTCGCTGATGCGCAGAGAGGATGGGGCCAGCACGATCAGGGGCTCCTCGCGCAGCACTTGCCAGCCGCAGGTCTTGGGAATCGCAAAATCGGGCTCGACGACGATGGCGGCATCGAGGTCGCCGCTGCGCACTTGCGCAAACAGCGTATCCGACGCTCCCGGAAGAACATATAGCTTCAACTGCGGATACTGTCGGGCAAGCAAGGCCAGGATGTCGGGAACCACGGTGTTCAGCGCGGTTGCGATCGCTCCCACCCGCAACTGGCCGGCAGTCGTATCGCCGGCTGCGTAAGCCTTCAGGTCGCGTGCTTCCTGCAGGAACTGGCGCGCCCGCTCCAATATCCTGGCACCGGTTTCGGTCGGCTTCACCGTACGGCCCGAGCGGGCCAGCAGAGGCGCATCGAATTCCCGTTCCAGCGCGTGGATCCGTTGCGCCACCGCGGCGGGAGTCAGGTTCAGGCGCCGCGCCGCTTCTGCAATCGAGCCATGGTCAACGACGGCAACGAAGCTTTCCAGGAAAGTGGTATCCATAAAAAATCTATCTTCTGAAGATACGATTCTATAGTTTTTTTCTTGTTTCGACGCTCCTATACTCGGTGCCATTCCCGCTGCGGCCTCAGACCGAACGCTGCGCGCGGCAATCGTTTTTTTACCGATACTTACCGACAGGACATGGCACACCGCATCATCCGCAGCAAGCTGTTCGTTCCGGGAGCCCGGCCCGAACTGTTTGCAAAGGCGCTTGCCGGCGAAGCCGATGCGATCTCCATCGATCTGGAGGACGCCGTGCAGGAGAGCCGGAAGGCCGAAGCGCGCGCCGCGCTGAATGCATTCCTGCATTCTCCCGCCGCCTCCGGCCACGGCAAGCTCGTCATCGTTCGGGTGAATGGTCTTGCCACCCCGCATTTCGAGGCCGACATTCGGGCTTGCGCGCATCCGCAAGTCGATGTCGTCAACCTGCCCAAGCCCGAATGCGCGGACGATGTGCATGCGGCGGCCGAGGTGCTTGAACGGTGCGAGCGCGAATGCGGCGTCGGCAGGCAGATCGGCATTCTTGCCAATATCGAGTCGCCGCGCGGACTGCGTCATGCGGCCGACATTGCCACAGCCCATCCGCGCGTGGTCGGCCTGCAGCTGGGATTCGGCGATCTGCTGGAACCGCTCGGCATCGACCGTACCAATGCGCCGGCCATCCGCCAGCTGCAGCTGACGGTGCGGCTGGCGGCAGGCGAGGCCGGATTGCCGGCCTTCGATTCCGCATTTGCCGATGTCCGGAATCCCGAAGGCTACCGGCAGGAAGCCGAGGACGCGCATCGGCTCGGCTTCATGGGCAAGACCTGCATCCATCCCAGCCAGGTGGCGCTGGCCAATGCCGTATTCCGGCCGACGGACGAAGAGATCGCCCGCGCACTGCGTATCGCGGATGCGTGGGAAGCCGCCCAGCGCGAAGGCGTGGGCGCCATCGTCGTGGACGGCCGGATGATCGATATTCCATTCGCGAAGCGGGCGGAATCCGTGGTGGCGTTCGCTCGCCGTCTCGGGTTGCTGCCGGCGACCGCCGTGGCCCGCCGCCCATGAATCAGACAAAAGGCATGACAGATTTCAACTGCACTTCCGACGAGGTGCGCGGCCCGCTTTCCGGGATCAAGGTGCTGGACTTGAGCAGCTATATCGCCGGACCCTACGGCTGCACCTTGCTGGCCGATCTCGGCGCCGAAGTGATCAAGATCGAGGCGCCGCAAGGCGATACCTTGCACAAGTATCCGTCGACCCTGGCTCGGGAAGGGCGGGCATTCCTGGGCGTGAATCGCAGCAAGCTGGGGCTGGTTCTGGACTTGAAGCGGACCGAGGGCCTGGCGGCGCTGATGCGGCTGGTCGAGAGCGCCGACGTACTCGTGCACAATTTCCGTCCCTCGGTCCCGGCACGCCTGGGGATCGACTATGAGCGCCTCAAGGAACGCAATCCGCGCCTGATTTATTGCGCGCTCACCGGATACGGCGAGCGCGGCCCGCTGAAGGACAAGGCCGGGTATGACCAGGTACTGCAGAGCATGACCGGAATCTGCGCGTTCCAGGGGAAGACTGCCGAGCAGCCGGAGATCGCATACGGCTCCGTGGTCGACTATTACGGCGCATCGATGCTTGCGTTCGGCGTGACCGCCGCGCTGATGGATCGGGAGCGTACCGGCAAGGGGCAGCGGGTCGGCGTATCGCTGCTCGGCAGTGCGCTGGCGATGCAATCGGCCCGATTCGTCTGGGCCGAGAACGAAGGCCGCGACGTGGAGCGCGACATGCGCTCGGGCGGCATCACCGGCATCCATCCGACCAGGGAGGGAAATCTCTACCTGTCCGCCAATACGCCGCATTTCTGGAAAGACCTGTGCACGCTGACCGGCCTCGGCGAGCTGGCGGACGACCCACGCTACGACACGGTGCGCAAGCGCGCCGCGCTGGCCGAAGAGATCGTGCCGCGGCTGCGCGAGGCGCTGCAGGCGCGTACTGCGCGCGAATGGGAAGCCTTGTTCGGCGAGCGCGTACCCTGCGCCGCGGTCAGGAGAATCGAGGACATGTTCGACTTTCCGCAGGTGCTGGCCGAGGACATGGTGGCCGACTTCGACCATCCGCTGGTCGGGCGCTATCGCGGCTTTGCCAGGCCGATCAAGTTCAGCGATACGCCGGGACCAGCGCCGTTTGCCGCGCCGACGACGGGGCAGCATTCCGCCAGCATACTGTCGAAGCACGGATACACGGAACAGGAGATCGAGCGGCTCAGGTCGCTCGGCGTCCTCGGCGAATGACGGCAAGGGCGCGGTGAAGAGTTCGTAATCGAAAAGCGCAACGGAGACAACATGATTTCTGTGAACGACAATGGCTGAAAACCGATGGATCAATCGTCCGCCGGGATCGAACTGGGGCGATTTCGGAGCGGACGACCAATTGGGGCGGCTCAACCTGATCGGCCCCGAACAACGGCGTGCCGCCGCGGCTGAAGTGCGCGAGGGGATCAGCTTCTCGCTCAGCCTGCCGCTCGACCTGCCGCGCCAGCCGGCGCTCAATCCCCGGCGGAAACCGCCGCAGCTGCAGGTTGCATTGCATGACGGCGCGCCGTATTTCAACTATGCGCTGCAACAGGCAGTGCCGGGCGCAACCGACGTCATCAGCGACGACAGCGTCACGCTCTCGCCGCAATATTCGACGCAATGGGATGCGCTGGGACATGTCGGCAGCCTGTTCGACGCCGACGGCGACGGCGTGCCGGAGCGCGTCGGTTACAACGGGTTTGCGGTGGCGGACGGACCGGTCGCCACTGTTGAAGACTATCGCGGCGCGCAGGCTTTGTCGGTGGCGCCGGCAGCCCGTCATGGCGTGCAAGGGCGGGGCGTACTGGTCGATCTGCACCGGCATTACGGCGAGGAGCGGCGCGCCGTCGGGTATCAGGCGCTGATGCAGGTGCTGCAGGCGGATGGCATCGAGGTCAGGACCGGCGACATCCTGTGCCTGCATACCGGATTTGCCGACCTTGTCGCGCGCCTCCAGCCGGAAGACGACCACCAGGTATTGAAAAAGGCGTGCGCGGTCCTGGACGGGACCGACGGCCGGTTGCTCGACTGGATTGCCCAATCCGGCATTGCCGCCATCGCCGCCGACAACTATGCGGTGGAAGAGCGCCGGCAGGCGCTGCCCGCCGGAGCCACCGGCCCGCTGCTGCCTTTGCACGAACTCTGCCTGTTCAAGCTGGGCCTGCCGCTGGGCGAAATGTGGCACTTGACGAATCTCGCGCGCTGGCTGCACGAACACCGGCGCCATGCCTTTCTGCTGACGGCGCCGCCGCTTTATTTGCCCGGCGCGGTCGGCTCGCCGACCAACCCGATTGCAACCGTCTAGTCGGAATTCCGTTCGACTATCGATTATTAAATGGAGGAGTGAAAATGTCTTTCCTGAAGCTTTCGAAAAAGCTGGCCTTGTCCGTGGCCCTGATCTGTGCGCCGCTCGCCGCGCTGGCCGGTGCCTATCCGGACAAGCCGATACACCTGATCGTGCCGTATTCGGCCGGCGGCGGAGCGGACAACGCAGCCCGCGTTCTCGCTCCCAAGCTTTCCGAGTTGCTCGGCCAGCAAGTGATCATCGAAAACCGTCCGGGTGCGAGCGGCATCATCGGCGGGCAGATCGTGGCCCGCGCCGAGCCGGACGGATACACCGTGCTCTACGATGCGTCGGCATTCGCCATCAATCCCGCGCTGCGCAAGATGCCCTTCGATGCGAAGAAAGACCTGGTGCCGGTGTCGCTGGCGGTCACGGTGCCGAATATCCTCGTGGTGTCGCCTTCCGCTCCGTACAAGACCGTGCAGGAGTTCGTCGACTATGCGCGCAAGCATCCGGGTGAGGTCAGCTATGCGTCATATGGGCCGGGCAGCGCCGCGCACTTGATCGGCGAATTGCTGAAGAGCCAGGCCAAGATCGACATGCTGCACGTTCCCTACAAGGGCGGCGCGCCGGCGCTGACCGACGTCATGGGCGGCCAGGTCAATGCCTATTTTTCGAATGCCGCGTCCGGAATGACTTACGTGAAATCGGGAAAGCTGCGGGCGCTGGCCGTGACTTCCGCGAAGCGCATGGCTTCGCTTCCCGACGTCCCGACCCTTGCGGAAAGCGGCTTCAAGAACTTCGAGGTGCTCGAATGGAACGGCTTCTTCGTGCCGAAGGGAACGCCGCGTGAAGCCATTGACCGCCTCGCCAGCGAAGTGCAGGCTGCCCTGAAGGATCCGAAGACGCGCCAGCACCTGCAAGCGCTCGGCCTCGACCCGAAAGGCACCTCGCCGGAAGCATTCTCGACATTCCTGCAAGGCGAGATGGACCGCTGGGCGACGCTGGTCAAGACGGATCACATCAGGATCCAGTGATCCGACTGCGACTGTCATGGACTGACGCGGCAGGAAGCGGGGAGAGAAGCCGATTGGCATCAACGAATTTCCAAAGAGCCGGCCGCCTACCGGGATTCCTGCTTTGCGGCTCCTCCCGGCTGCCGCCTGTTGGGCGGCAGCGTCGTGTTACGAACGCGTTCAGCCGATCGCCGACGGATCGGGCAAGCCCGGCGGGTCAGTTGACCGCCAGCTTCGACACTTTCACCGCGGCGCCCCACAGCGGATTTTCATGCCGTATCCGCGCAGTCAGTTGCGCCGCGTTCAGGTAATCGGCTTCGAATCCCAGCGCTTCCAGCTTCGATACCACGTCCGCGCTGGCGACGGCGGCAGATACTGCGCTCGCCAGCTTGCTGGTAATTGCGTCGGGCGTTCCCGCCGGGGCGAACAGGCCGAGAAATGCCTTGGGCACGTCGTTGTCGACGCCGTCAGGAACGAACGTTGGAATTTTCGGCAGTATCGCAACCGGTTTTTTGCTGATCACCGCGATCGGCTTGATTTTGCCGGCCCTGACCAGCGGCGCTGCCGCGCCTACCGAATCGATCCCCATCACCAGCTGATCGCCCGCGACGGCGGATATCGCAGCCGTGCTTCCCCTGAACGGCACATGAAGCACCTCCAGCTTGAACATCGACTTGATGAGCTCCATGCTCAGGTTGGCGGTCGTGCCGGGCCCCGGCGACGCATAGGAATATTCGCCCGGCTTGCTTTTGATGCGAGCGACGAGTTGCGACATGTCGTTCACCGGGAATGTTGGGTTGACATACACGAGGTTGATGCTGTCGGCGAACGCGGCGATCGGCTTCAGGTCCTTTTCGGCGTCGTAGCGGATCGTCTTGTAAAGATACTGGCTGGTTTCGATATTGGCGGACGATCCGAACACCAGGGTGTAGCCGTCGGCCTTCGAACGGACCACATGCTCGGTGCCGATCATGCCCGACGCACCCGGCTTGTTTTCGACGATGATCGCCTGGTGCAGGGTGTTGCGCATGTTGTCGACGACTACCCGTGTCGCCACATCCAGCGGACCGCCGGCAGGAAAAGGCACGATCAGCTGAATCGGCTTGGAGGGGTAGGCGTCTTGCGCCATGGCGCCCAACGCCAGGAAGGCGAGGGAAAAAATCAGGGACCTGAAATGTTTCGCAGTAAACATCGCTTCTTCTCCTAAAAAGCCTTCGCACGGAAATCCTGCGAGGGGAATGGCCGAAACGGCCGTGGGCCACTAGAGGGTGTTATGAACTGGTTTAGGGGTTGCGCAGCTCCGGAAACCGGTCGGATACCAGGCGCAGCGACGAGTCGTAGCGGGGCTACGGCGA
>CBIHOK010000059.1:0-20787 GCA_966211575.1 uncultured Noviherbaspirillum sp. | reverse complement strand
AAGCGCTCGATGATGTCCTGGCCGAAGGTGCGGATCATGATGATGTCGCACATGCGCGACATCACCTGCGCCGCATCCTCCACCGGCTCGCCCCGGCCAAGCTGGCTGTCGCGGGTGTTCAGGTAGATCGCCGCACCGCCGAGCTGATGCATGCCGGCCTCGAACGACAGCCGGGTGCGGGTCGAATTCTTTTCGAACACCATCACCAGCGTGCGGTCGGCCAGCGTGTGATGGGGTTCGTATTTCTTGAACTTGCACTTGATGATCCGGGAACGCTCGATCACGTACTCGTATTCATCCAGTGAAAAGTCGGAGAACTGCAGGAAGTGTTTGATTGCCATAAATGAATTCGGCGGCCGGCGCATCCAGGCGGAACTTCGGTGAATGAGAAAAGCGTTGAGGCGGAACGCGGATGCTCCGCCTCAACGCCGCCTTAACGCTTTTTTGTCGGCCAAGTTCCGGTTCCAGGCGCCCGATTCTGCACGCCAACGTGGCGCCCGCCGCCGCAATGTTTACATAAGCCTTTCAATTATAAGGGATTTGTTCCCTTGAGAGATAGTCAATCCGACCATGCCCGGTCGTTTTTGCCGGCTTGTTCAGTAAAGCTTTTGCGATGACTCGTGCACCAGTTGCCGGTATAGCGCGTGCCGCAGCGGGGATATCGTTCCATCCTCCACCGCACCCAGCACCGCGCAGCCGGGTTCGTTCAGATGATGGCAGTTATAGAACTTGCACTGGCCGAGGCGCGGCGCGAACTCCGGGAACGCGCGCTCCAGCATACCCTCGCTCAGATGGTAAAGGCCGAATTCCTGGAAGCCCGGCGAGTCGAGGATCGTGGTGTCGCGATCGAGCGCGAACATCCGGGTAAAGGTGGTGGTGTGCTTGCCGGAATCGAGCGCAGCCGAGATTTCGCGGGTGGCGATGTCGGCATCCGGCACCAGCAGGTTGATCAGAGACGATTTTCCCATTCCCGACTGTCCGATCAGGATCGTCGACTGGCCGCTCAGCAGCGGCAACAGCGTAGTTCGCGTATGTTCCGGCGCCACGCGGGCCGACACCTCGTGCACCGGGTAGCCGAGCTGCGCATAAGGCGCCAGGCGCGTGCGTGCGCGTTCCAGCGCCTCGGTCACATCGATCTTGTTGAGTACGAGGTGGGCCGCGATGCCGGCGGCTTCGGCCGCCACCAGCGCCCGCGACACCAGGTCGTCCGAAAAGCCGGGTTCGGTGGCGACCACGATGAACAGTTGGGTCACGTTCGCAGCCAGCAGTTTCGACTTGTACTGGTCGGACCGATACAGCAGCGTCTTGCGCTCGTGGATCGCTTCGATCACGCCCTGGTCGGCCGAGGTGCGTTGCAGGCACACCAGGTCTCCCACCGCGACATCGCTCTTCTTGCCGCGGGTCACGCAATGCAGCCTGTCGGCGCCCGCCTGCACCAGGTAATGCCGTCCATGGGCTGCGATGACCTTGCCGTCCTCGCCTTTCATGAATCACTGGACTGCATGCTTGCCGCGGTCATTGCGGGAGTCCCGCGCGGCCACCCTGCAGGTGGTTGATGCGCACGCTGGCCGGCGGGTGGGAATCGTAGAACGCCGAATGCACCGGATCGGGCGTCAGCGTCGACGCATTGTCTTCATACAGCTTGACCAGCGCCGATACCAGGTCCTGCGCATCGGTGTGGCGGGCGGCGAACGCATCGGCTTCGAATTCATGCTTGCGGGACGTGATCGACGTCAGCGGCGACAGCAGGAAAGTGAACACCGGAAGCACCAGCATGAACAGGATCAGCGCCATCGCATCATTGTCGGCGAGCAGCATCGGGTCGACGCCCAGCCCGGTATAGAACCAGACCTGCTTCTTCAGGTAACCCAGCAACGCCAGGAAGCCGAGCGACAGGATGAACATCACCGCGATCCGCTTGACGACGTGCTTGAGCTTGAAATGGCCCAGTTCGTGCGCCAGCACCGCTTCCACTTCGGCCGGCGCCAGCCGCGCCAGCAGCGTATCGAAGAACACGATGCGCTTGGCGGCGCCGAAGCCGGAGAAATAGGCGTTGCCGTGCGCGCTGCGCCTGGAGCCGTCCATCACGAACAAGCCTTTCGAGGCAAAGCCGACGCGCTGCATCAGGCCTTCTATGCGTGCCCGCAGCGCGTCGTCCTGCAGCGCAGTGAACTTGTTGAACAGCGGCGCGATCAGGGTCGGGTACAGCACCAGCGCCAGCAACTGGAATGCGATCCACACCAGCCAGGCGTAGAACCACCACAGGTCGCCCGACTTCGCCATCAGCTCCAGGATGATCCACATCAGAGGCAATCCGATCACGATGCCGATACCGGTGTTTTTCAGAAGATCGGTCAGGTAGAGCCCGCGCGTCATCTTGTTGAAGCCGTATTTCGCTTCCAGTCCGAATTGCCGGTAATAATCGAAAGGCAGGTCGATCACACCGGAGATCGCGGCGAATGCGGCCAGCAGCGCGAGCTGGTAACCGATGCCGGGACCGGTCAGGTGAAACAGCGCAACCGACAGCGCCTGCAGGCCGCCCAGCAGCGTGAAGCCGATCAGTACCGCGCTGTTGACGACGAGTCCGAACAGGCCGAGCCGGGTTTTTTCCACGGTGTAATCGGCCGCTTTCTGGTGGGCGTACAAAGGGATTTTTTCGGCGAATTCCGCGGGCACCGCATCACGATGGGCACGCACATGGCGGATGTGGCGGGCGGCAAGCCAGAAGCGGACAATCAGGGTAACGACCAGAAAACCGACGAACAATACCGAAAACGCAAGTGAAGACATGCTGTGCCTGTGAGAAAATGGCCGCTTATCGGGTCTGATGGCAGATCCAAGGAAAGCAATTATGTCACAAGCCTCCCAAATACAAGTCCCGGACAATGCGCCTGTGCGTCCCAACGAATTCAACCTGATCTGGGTTGACATGGAGATGACCGGACTCGATCCGGATACCGACCGCATCATCGAAGTGGCGGTGGTGGTGACCGATCCGCAATTGAACGTACTGGCCGAAGGTCCGGTATTCGCCATTCACCAGCCGGATGAAGTGCTGGACCGGATGGATGCATGGAACAAGGGCACGCACGGCCGTTCCGGACTGATCGATCGCGTCAAGGCCTCCACCGTCTCCCAAACCGATGCCGAGACCGCGCTGATCGCTTTCCTCAAGCATTTCGTGCCGGCCGGGAAATCGCCGATGTGCGGCAATTCGATCTGCCAGGACCGCCGTTTCATGGTGCGCGGGATGCCGAAGCTGGAAGCGTTTTTCCACTACCGCAATCTCGACGTTTCCACTTTGAAAGAGTTGTGCAAGCGCTGGAAGCCGGAGATCGCGAGCGGTTTCAAGAAACACCAGAAGCACACCGCGCTGGCCGACATCGTCGAATCGATCGAAGAGTTGCGTTACTATCGCGAGCATTTCATCAAGGCCTGATCCCGCTTCGCGCCGCTTGCCGGCCGCCCGCAGCAGTGCGACGGCGGTTGTTTCTCCTTTCACCATTCAATGCGCATCATGGCATCCGCTCCAGATACCCCGCCGGCCGATACAGTCGACGCCGCTTCTTCCAGCCGCAAGGTTCCTACCGAACTGATTGCGCGCGAAGTCGCGCGCCGGCGCACCTTCGGCATCATTTCCCACCCCGATGCCGGCAAAACCACGCTGACCGAAAAGCTGCTGCTGTTTTCAGGCGCCATCCAGCTTGCCGGCACCGTCAAGGCGCGCAAGAGCGGCCGCCATGCGACTTCCGACTGGATGGAGATCGAGAAGCAGCGCGGCATTTCGGTGGCCAGCTCGGTGATGCAGTTCGAATATCGCGAGCACGTGGTCAACCTGCTCGATACGCCGGGCCACCAGGATTTTTCGGAAGATACCTACCGCGTGCTGACCGCGGTCGACTCGGCGTTGATGGTGATCGACGCGGCCAAGGGCGTCGAAGAGCAGACCATCAAGCTGCTCAACGTGTGCCGCATGCGCGACACGCCGATCCTGACCTTCATGAACAAGATGGACCGCGAAACCCGCGATCCGCTGGAATTGCTGGACGAAGTGGAATCGGTGCTGAAGATCCAGTGCGCGCCGGTGACCTGGCCGATCGGGATGGGCAAGAATTTCCGTGGCGTCTATCACCTGTTGCGCGACGAGATCCTGCTGTTCAAGGCGGGCGAGGAGAGGGCCGACCAGGAGTTCGAAGTCGTCAAGGGTATCGACAATCCGCGCCTGACGGAGATGTTCCCGCTGGAGATAGAGCAATTGAAGATGGAAGTCGAGCTGGTGCATGGTGCTTCGCATCCGTTCGATCTCGCCGCCTTTCTTGCGGGCACCCAGACGCCGGTATTCTTCGGTTCCGCGATCAACAACTTCGGCGTGCGCGAAATCCTGAATGCGCTGCTCGACTGGGCGCCGGCGCCAGGCGCGCGCGACGCCACGGTGCGGACGGTGGAGCCGGTGGAAGCGCCGTTTTCCGGTTTCGTGTTCAAGATCCAGGCCAACATGGATCCGGCGCACCGCGACCGCATCGCCTTCCTGCGTGTCTGCTCGGGACGCTTCGAACGCGGGATGAAGATCAAGCATCTGCGCCTGAACCGCGAAATCAAGGTATCGAGCGTGGTCACCTTCATGGCGTCGAGCCGCGAACAGGTGGAAGAAGCGTATGCGGGCGATATCATCGGCCTGCCCAACCACGGCAACATGCAGATCGGCGACAGCTTTTCCGAGGGGGAGTTGTTGCAGTTCACCGGCATTCCTTACTTCGCGCCCGACTTTTTCCGCTCGGTGCGCATCCGCAATCCGCTGAAGATCAAGCAGTTGCACAAGGGCTTGCAGCAACTGGGCGAGGAGGGCGCGGTCCAGGTGTTCAAGCCGGTGCATGGCGGCGACCTGGTGCTGGGCGCGGTCGGCGTGCTGCAGTTCGAAGTGGTCGCCAGCCGGCTGCTGAACGAGTATGGGGTCGACGCGGTATTCGAGGGAACCAGTATCAGCAGCGCGCGCTGGATTTCCTGCGACGACAAGAAAGTGCTCGCCGATTTCGAAAAGTCGTCGGCCGGCAGCAATATCGCCTTCGATGCCGCGGGCAATATGGCCTATCTGGCTACTTCGGGAGTCAACCTGAAACTGACCCAGGAACGCTGGCCGCAGCTGACCTTCCACGCTACCCGTGAACACGCGGCGAAGCTCGACTGAGCATTCCGCTTCATACTTTCCCTACGGCACATCAAAGCGGTGCTCCTGGATCCCGGGGGCCCCGCGTTTGCCCTCCGTGCATTCTCCTCATCTCCACGATTTAGCCGCAATTCGTAACTGTTGGGTATCGGATGCGTGCCGGTTTGCCCGCTTTGATGAGCAATTTGATAAAAGTCAAAAAAGGCGGCAAGTGCGCGCCTATACTCACCCAACACTTTTTTTCGGGGCTGTTCTAGCGGCCTTGAGTGGGTGAGTGGCGCTCGGTCGAGCGCATCGTAAAGTCTCAGTTTCAGAAAAGGAGCAAACATGCTGACTGCCACCTATTCCCAGGTAGCAATCAGGGCCGAGCAGGACAAGGCGCATCGCCTGCTGTCGCGCTTGCGTCAACACGTCGCCAATGCCTGGCAGGGCTTGCGCGATTTCGATCTCGGTTTTCTGGAAAATACGTTTTCCAGGTTGCTGCAGTTCGACGACTACTGCCGAATGCGCAAGATCGAGCTTTACCTGGCCCCGGTGCTGCGCCGGGTCAGTCGTGAAGCGGACCGGTTGATCGCCGAACTGGACGAGATCAGTGCCAGCAGTGCCGGCCTGCTGCGGGCAATCGGAGCGCGCCTGGCTGGCGCGTTTGAAGCCGGCACTGGAGTTGCGCACGAAATCTGCGACTCGATGGAAAGATATTGCAACAACATGCAGCTTCGCTTGCGCCGGGAAGACGAGGAGTTGTTGCCGCTGGCGCGCCGGCTGTTGTCGGTGGAGGAGTGGTTCGCGGTTGCCGCCCAGTGCCTGTCGGATGAGGCCGGAAGTTGCCGAACCCGCACTTTCCGCGCGTCCGCCGTGTCGCCACGCAGTGCGGACGAGGCGCGTCCTTCCTGAGGTGTTTCCGTCAACTTGCGCAGTTGCCCGTTTCTTGGCATCGTGTGACCCGTTGTTTTCTCCGGGTCGCAGATGCCGAAAAATCTCTCGTTTACCAACTTTTCCTTGCGCGACTTCGTGGTGGCGGCCGGTCCCGCGCTGCTCGCGATAGCCGTCACCTGCATTCTTGCCTATTGGCTGGTCGATCCGTCTCCGCCTACCGAACTGACTCTCGGCACCGGCCAGGAAAACAGTGCATATGAGGAATTCGGCAAGAAGTATGCATCGGAACTTGCGAAAGCCGGTATCCGCGTCAAACTGAAACCTTCGCTCGGTTCGCGCCAGAACCTTGAGCGACTGGAAGATCCGGATTCCGGAGTCGACGTCGCTTTCGTGCAGAGTGGCTCAACCGAGCAGGACGACGCGCAGCGCAATGGCCTGGTGTCGCTGGGCAGCCTGTTTACCGAACCGGTCTGGCTGTTTTACCGGGGTGGTGCGGAGCTCACTCATCTGACGCAACTGAAAGGGCGCAAAATCAACGTCGGCCCCGAAGGCAGCGGCGTGCCCGGCCTGTTTCGCAAGCTGCTCGAGGCCAATGGCATCGAGCCAGGGCAGGTGAAGCTGGGTGACCTGGAAAACACCCCGGCCACGGTGGCGCTGCTGGACGGGGGGATCGACGGCCTGGTATTCAGTTCCGCACCCGATGCGCCGCTGATCCAGATGCTGCTGCAGACGCCCGGTATCAAACTGTTCGATTTCGATCAGGCGGAGGCGTACACGCGCCGCTTTCCGTTCCTGTCGCACGTGGTGTTGCCGCGCGGGATAGTGGACCTCGGGCGCGACCTGCCGCCCCACGATTATCACCTGATTGCGCCGACCGCGACCCTGGTGGCCCGCGCGTCGCTGCACCCGGCCCTGGTGGACCTGCTGGTGCAGGCGGCGGCGACGATACACGGGAATGCCGGCTGGTTCCACCACAAAGGCGATTTTCCATCGGCGCGCTATACCGAGATTCCGGTGGCGTCCGCGGCGCGAAAATTCTATGCGGAAGGGCCGCCGCTGCTGCAGCGCTATCTTCCGTTCTGGCTTGCCAACCTGTTCGCACGCATGTGGGTGGTGGTCGTGGCGCTCGGAGCGCTGGTGCTGCCGCTGTCCCGCATCATTCCTCCCTTGTACGTATGGAAGGTGCGTTCGCGCGTGTACCGCTGGTACGGCCAGTTGCGCGCAGTGGAACAGGCAATCGAGGACGTGCCGGCGGGGCGCCGGGCCGAGGTTTATCCGCTTCAGCTGAAGCGGCTCAACGATATCGAGGAACGGGTCAACCGGATCTCGATAACGCTGTCGTTCGCCGACGAACTGTACGGGCGGCGCAGCCACATCCACAACGTGCGCAGCCGCGTGGCGCTGCTGATGAAGGCAGCCGAATGAGGGCGGCCGGGGAAGCCGCGATTCAGGCGCCGATCCAGGGCAGCCCGGCCTTGCACCAGCCGCCTACCGACTTGCGGTGCCCTTGCGCATCCTTGTCGCCTTCGAAACCTTCGAGGACGTCGAAGCAGTTCGCGTAGCCATGTTCGGTCGCCAGTTTCGCGGCATGGCGTGAGCGGACGCCGGAGCGGCACAGAAAAAGCAGGACTGTCTCCTTGTCCGCTACCTGGCCTAGCTGGGCCAGGAAATCCGGATTGGGCGTCCCGCCCGGATAAAGACTCCATTGGACCGCCGCGTGCTGCCCCTCGGGAATGGCGACACGCCCTACCCAGTCGCGCTCGGCGTTGGTGCGCACGTCAATCAGCTTCACTGCCGGATCGGCCTGCAGCAGCGTGTATGCCTGCTGCGGGGTGACCGCGCCAGCATACGGCAATTGATGTTGTTGCCCGTATTCGCGGGCAGCTGACAGGGGAGAAATGGTCATGTGGTATTCGCAATCAGAAAAGGCCTATGGGTATTGTAGTTGGGGCGGCGCTGCCTGCAAATGCAGTGACATATGAGCAGTGACATATGAATGCACAAAAACGGTGCAAAAAAAGATGTTGCTGCGCGTATTGCACCAAATATGAGCACTTGTGCCGGAGGTGCTCATTAGTGGTGCATTTTTGCTGTTCAGCTTCTTCCGGTGAACGGTTGTCAGAATCGTTTCAAATCGGCACTACAGCACGGAAAATGCAGCCTTTCTGCGCTGGCGCAATGCTTGTTTTTATGAATGAGTGTGGCATGGAATCTGCTATCATCCCCGGTTGAGTTTTGGCCGCCCCTCTGCAGCTATCGTGCTTCGCGCGACTCGACGCACGCGGTCGGTTCACAACAAAATTCGCACAAATCCCGTATCACTTTGCTCAACTTAGGAGATTCGCATGGCAATGACGGCCGCAGAGGTCTTGAAGATGGCGAAAGACAACGAAGTCAAATTCGTTGATTTTCGTTTTGCAGACACCAGGGGCAAGGAGCAGCACGTTACTGTTCCGGTTTCGCAGTTCGGGATGGACAAGTTCGAGTCCGGTCATGCGTTTGATGGCTCGTCGATCGCCGGCTGGAAAGGCATCGAGGCTTCCGACATGCTGCTGATGCCGGATCCGAATACCGCCAACATCGATCCGTTCATGGAAGAAACCACGCTGTTCATGCAGTGTGACGTGATCGAACCGTCCGACGGCAAGGGCTACGACCGCGATCCGCGCTCGATCGCGAAGCGCGCCGAGGCTTACCTGAAATCCTCCGGCCTGGGCGACACTGCCTATTTCGGCCCGGAACCCGAATTCTTCATCTTCGACAGCGTGCGCTGGAAGGTGGATATGTCCGGCTGCTTCGTCAAGGTCGATTCCGAAGAGGCATCCTGGAGCACCGGCGAAAAGATCGAAGGCGGCAACACCGGCCATCGTCCGACCGTCAAGGGCGGCTATTTCCCGGTTCCGCCGGTCGACAGCTTCCAGGACATGCGCTCGGAAATGTCCCTGATCCTCGAAGCGATGGGCATTCCGGTTGAAGTGCATCACCACGAAGTGGCCGGCGCCGGCCAGAACGAACTCGGCACCAAGTTCTCGACGCTGGTGCAGCGCGCCGACTGGACCCAGAACCTGAAGTACGTGATCTGGAACGTCGCCCACACCTACGGCAAGACCGCGACCTTCATGCCGAAGCCGATCGTCGGCGACAACGGCTCGGGCATGCACGTTCACCAGTCGGTGTGGAAGGACGGCCAGAACCTGTTCGCGGGCGACGGCTATGCCGGCCTGTCCGAGTTCGCGCTGTACTACATCGGCGGCATCATCAAGCACGCCCGCGCGCTGAACGCGATCACCAACCCGGGCACCAACTCGTACAAGCGCCTGGTGCCGGGCTTTGAAGCACCGGTCAAGCTGGCTTACTCGGCACGCAACCGCTCCGCTTCGATCCGCATTCCGCACGTTGCCAATCCGAAGGGCCGCCGCGTCGAAGCGCGCTTCCCGGATCCGCTGGCGAACCCGTATCTGTGCTTCTCGGCGCTGCTGATGGCAGGCCTGGACGGCGTGCAGAACAAGATCCACCCGGGCGAAGCTGCAACCAAGGACCTGTACCACCTGCCGCCGGAAGAAGACGCGAAGATCCCGACCGTCTGCTCGTCGCTCGAACAGGCGCTCGAGTACCTGGACAAGGACCGCGAGTTCCTGACTCGTGGCGGTGTGTTCAGCGACACCATGATCGACGCATACCTCGAACTGAAAATGGCCGAAGTGCAGCGTTTCCGCATGACGACCCATCCGGTCGAGTTCGACATGTACTACTCGCTGTAATATTCGGCGAGGATCGCAAGTCGTTGAAACGGGGGAAGCTCAGGCTTCCCCCGTTTTTCTTTGGAATGCGTTGTACGCAAGCCGATGCCTGAAGCCGTTCTGTTTGTGTTGGCCTGCTTCTTGTCCTAAACTAAAGGCGTCCCAAAAGTTTCAATAAAGAAATATTATGAATCGACAGTTTTCCATGCTGCTCCTGCTGGTCGCTGCCGTCGGCTACGTCCATGCGGAGAACGACGTTTATCTGTGCGTGGACAGTGCCGGCAAAAAGGAATACAAGAACACCGACATCACCAAGGGGTGCAGGAAAATCGATCTGCCGGGCCTGACCATGATTCCGGCGCCGCGGGCACCGAAGGCCGCCGCCAGGGAAACGGCGAGTGCCGCCTCCGGCTTTCCGCGCATAGACAGCAGCACCCAGAAGGCGCGTGACGACGAGCGGCGTCGCATCCTGCTGCAGGAAATGCAGAACGAGGAGCAGAAGCTGGCGAGCTTGCGCCAGGAATACAACAACGGCCAGCCCGAGCGCCACGGCGACGAGCGCAATTACGCGAAATACCAGGCGCGGGTTGCTTCGATGAAGGACGACATCAGCCGTTCCGAGAAAAACATCGAGGCGCTGAAGCGGGAGCTCGGAAATTTAAAGTAAAGTAGGTATGACGCTTGCTTTAACGGAGCCGCGCAAGCGGCTCTTACTTTTTGGATTCCCGTGAAAACTCCCGTGATTTCTTTCGAGGCACTCGACCTGCTGTCGTCGGCGGTGATCGTGCTCGATACCGGCAGCCGCATCACCTATGCCAACGCCGCCGCCGAAAACCTGCTGGAAAATTCGTTCCGCAGCCTGGCCGGCCAGACGCTGACGGCTCTGTTCGCCAACGGTGAAGTGCTGGAAGAGGTGGTGGCCGAAGCGGTGCAGTACCGTTTCGCGGACAAGCGGCTCGACATGGCGCTGGAGCGCCCCGGACGCGAATCATTGCACGTGCACGTGATCGTCACCGCGCTCGATCGCCAGGAGACGCCGGTGCTGATCGAATTGCGCGAAAACGTGCAGCAGCTCAAGCTCGACCGCGAGGAACGGCTGCTCGACCAGAGCCAGGCCAACAAGGAGCTGATCCGCAACCTCGCGCACGAGATCAAGAATCCGCTGGGCGGCATACGCGGCGCCGCGCAATTGCTCGAACTGGAACTGCCGGAACGTCACCTGAAGGAACTGCGCGAATACACGCAGGTGATCGTGAAGGAAGCCGACCGCCTGCAGACGCTGGTGGACCGGCTGCTGGCGCCGCACCGGCGGCCGCATATCGTCGGCGACGTCAATATCCACGAGGTGTGCGAAAGAGTGCGCAGCCTGATCGTAGCCGAATTCCCGCATGGCCTCGCCATCAAGCGCGACTACGATCTGTCGGTGCCGGAATTCAGGGGCGATAAGGAACAGCTGATCCAGGCGGTGCTGAACATCGCGCACAACGCGGCGCAGGCACTGACCGAACGGATACGCGAAGGCGATGCACAACTGACGCTGCAGACGCGGGTCGCGCGGCAGGTGACGCTGGCGAAGGTTCGTTACAAGCTGGCATTAGACTTGCATATCATCGACAATGGACCGGGTATCCCGCCCGAGATCCGGGACCGCATGTTCTATCCCCTGGTATCGGGGCGCGACAGCGGCAGCGGATTGGGTTTGACGCTGGCGCAGACCTTCGTGCAGCAGCATCTGGGCGTGATCGAATGCGAGAGCCGACCGGGGTGTACCGACTTCAGGATTTTGATACCACTACCTTAGAGCTGTTTTCGCCTGACCGGCAATCTGCCTTGGCCCTGGCTGATTCAGTCAGGCGAAAACAACTCTAGCGACTAACGCGTATGGACGCAAGGGCGCCGAACAAAATATGAAGCCGATCTGGATTGTTGACGACGACGAATCGATACGCTGGGTGCTGGAAAAGGCGCTCGCCCGCGAGAGCCTTGCGACAAGAAGTTTTTCGAATGCGCGCGATGCGATGGATGCGCTTCGCAGCAGCGTTCCCCAGGTGCTGGTATCGGACATCCGGATGCCGGGCGAGTCCGGCCTCGAATTGCTGCAGGAGGTGAAGTCCCGGCATCCGGGACTTCCGGTGATCGTGATCACCGCGTTTTCCGACCTCGATTCGGCGGTTGCCGCGTTCCAGGGCGGTGCATTCGAATACCTGGCCAAGCCGTTCGACGTCGACAAGGCGGTCGAATTGATCCGCCGCGCGCTGGAAGAGAGCCTGCGCGAATCCGGCGTGGAACAGGCATCGGCCGAAACCCCGGAAATTCTTGGGCAGGCGCCCGCGATGCAGGATGTGTTTCGCGCGATCGGCCGCTTGTCGCAGTCGAACGTGACCGTGCTCATCACCGGCGAATCGGGCACCGGCAAGGAACTGGTGGCGCGTGCGCTGCACAAGCACAGTCCGCGCGCCACCCAGCCCTACATCGCCCTGAATACCGCCGCGATACCGAAGGATCTGCTGGAATCCGAGCTGTTCGGCCATGAGCGCGGCGCCTTCACCGGTGCCCAGGCAATGCGGCGCGGCCGCTTCGAGCAGGCCGAGAACGGCACGCTGTTCCTCGACGAAATCGGCGACATGCCGTTCGATCTGCAGACCCGCCTGCTGCGCGTGCTGTCGGACGGACATTTCTATCGCGTCGGTGGCCACCAGCCGTTGAAGGCGAACGTGCGGGTGATCGCGGCGACCCACCAGAATCTGGAGCAGCGCGTGCAGGAAGGCTTGTTCCGGGAGGATTTGTATCATCGCTTGAACGTGATCCGCCTGCGGCTGCCCAGCCTGCGCGAGCGGCGCGAAGACATCCCGCTGCTGACGCGGCATTTCCTCGCACAAAGCGCGAAGCAGCTGGGCGTGGAAGCCAAGCGCATGTCGGATAGCGCAATGCAGTTCCTCGCCAGCCTCGAATTGCCCGGCAATGTGCGCCAGCTGGAAAACCTGTGCAACTGGATCACGGTGATGGCGCCGGGCCAGACGGTCGAGGTGAAGGACTTGCCGATGGAGCTGACGCATGGGAGAGGAGTCGCGCGCCCTCCCGCGACAGCGTCGGCGGTGCCGGACACAACGGTGCCGGTGCATGCAAATTTCCCCGAGCAGCCGAGTGCCGAACCGGTACTTGCGGCTCCCGTTTCCATGTCCGGCCCGGCGAATCCGGCGGGCAACGGCGCGGGGGCGAATGCGACCTGGGTTGCCTTGCTGGAGTCGGAAGCGGCCCACATGCTGGCCGCCGGACAGCCGGAAGTGATGGATGCGCTGGGACGGCAGTTCGAGTCGACCCTGATCAAGACGGCGTTGAAACATACGCACGGCCGCAAGAACGACGCCGCGGTACGGCTGGGCATCGGCCGCAACACGATCACCCGCAAGATTCACGATCTCGGCATCGACGGCGCCAAGGACGACTGATTACGCGAGCAACGGGCAATGCCGCACGCGGGTTAAAACAGTGCTAGGTATTCCGGCGCGGGTAGCCTTCGGCAGTGATCCTGGTCCATACTCTTTCCTTTTCTTCATCCGACATGAATACCCAGTGCGCGACCTCGGCAACGGTGCGGCCGCAGCCGCGGCAAACGTCGTCGAACGTGGTTGAGCAAACGGCAACGCAGGGCGTATCGGGACGGGAAGGGGGAGGATTCTGCATAATGATGGCGTTTAAACGGCAATGATAGGCGAACCCATGTACAAACTCTACTACTATCCGGGCAACGCGAACCTGGCGCCACACATGCTGCTCGAAGAGCTGGGCGTCGCATACGAGCTGGTGCTGGTCGACCGCGACCGCAACGCGCACAACAGCCCGGAATACCTGAAACTCAACCCGAACGGCCAGATTCCGACGCTGGTCGATGGTGACCTTGTGCTGTATGAAACCGCGGCCATCTGCCTGCATCTGGTCGACCGTCATCCCGAGGCCGGGCTGGCGCCAGCGTGCGGCAGCGATGCGCGCGCGCATTTCTACAAGTGGCTGATCTACCTGACCAATACGCTGCAGGCCGAATTGCTGGTTTATTTTTATCCGGAGCGGCTGGTCGACGACGCGCTCGCCGCGGATCAGGTGAAGCGGCATGCGGAAGAGCGGATCGGTCGCATGCTGGACCTGATCGAGGAAGCGCTTGCAGCGCACGGCCAGCCTTACCTGCTCGGCGCCGATTTCAGCGCGGTCGATCCCTACCTGTTGATGCTGGCCCGCTGGACCCGCGTGATGTACCGGCCGGCACGACAGCGCCCCTGCCTGGGCCGTTATCTCGCCCGTATCATCGAACGGCCGTCGATTCGTCGCACCTTTGCCAGCGAAGGCTTGGAAGATCCGTTTTATTAAGGCGCCGGCGCGCCGATTCCCGCGCGATCAGGAATCGCGGTTCAGCTTACGCCACAAGGTGGTGCGGCTGATGCCGAGATGCTTCGCCGCCGCCGCCCGGTTGCCGTCGAAGCGGGCCAGCACCTGCTGCACCGTTTCGGGTGCGGGAAGCACGGTTGCTGCCGCCGGCTGCATTGATGCTGTCCCCAGTTCCGGCGCAGCGCTCAGCAGGAAACCAGGCGAGAGCGCTTGCAAGGGTTCGGCCGCCAGGAACAGCGCAACGCGTTCCATCAGGTTGCGCAATTCCCGCACGTTGCCGGGCCAGGAATGGCGAGCCAGCAGCGGCGCGCAAGCGGCAATTTCCGCATGCAGATTCGCATGCGGTCGGGCACCGAGGGCAGCCAGCGCGTTTTTCAACAACCATTCGGCCAGCGCGGGCACGTCCTCGATGCGTTCGCGCAGCGCCGGCAGCGTGACGCGCAGCACCGCCAGCCGGTAGAACAGGTCGGCCCGAAAGCGCCCCTGCCGCACGCGCTCTTCAAGGTCGCAGTGGGTGGCGCTGATCACGCGCACGTTCACCGGCAGCGGACGCGTGCCGCCCACCCGTACCACCTCGCGTTCTTCCAGCACCCGCAGCAGCCGCGTCTGCAGCGGCAGCGGCATTTCGCCGATCTCGTCCAGGAACAGCGTGCCGCGATTGGCCGCCTCGAACAGGCCGGCACGGCCGCCGCGGCGCGAACCGGTAAACGCGCCTTCTTCATAACCGAACAATTCCGATTCCAGCAGCGATTCGGCAACCGCACCGCAATTGATCGCGACGAACGGCTGGCGCAGGCGCTGGCTCTCGCGGTGTATCGCTTGCGCGGCAAGTTCCTTGCCTGTGCCGGTTTCTCCCTGGATCAGCACGGTGGCAGGGGATTTCGCGAACAACACCAGCGAGCGGCGCACCGCCTCCATTGCCGGGCTGTCGCCGCGCAAGTCGTTCAAGCCGTGCCGGGTGCGGCGCGGGTCGACGTTGCCGGAACGATCGCGGCCGGCTTCGAGCCGCGTGAAACGCGCGATTTCCAGTGCATCGTCGAATGCCTGCCGGATCGAGGCGGAGGAATAGACGAATATTCCTGCCAGCCCGGCCTCTTCGGCCAGGTCGGTGACCAGCCCGGCGCCGACGATGGCCTTGATGCCGGCTGCCTTGAGCTCGCTGATCTGGGCGCGCGCGTCTTCTTCGGTCACATAGGTGCACTGGGTGATTTTCAGACCGAAGGTTGCCTGGAATTCGGCGAGCTGCGGCAGCGTCTGCTGATAGGTGACCACCGCGATGTCGGACGTGATCTTGCGCGCCCGGGCCAGCGCCTGCATCACATCGTAGCCACTGGCCCGGGCCACCACCACCGGCAGCGACAGCCGGCTCTTCAGGTAGGCGGCATTGGAACCGGCAGCGATGACGGCGTCGCAATGCTCGGTCGCCAGCCGTTCCCGGATGTGCCGCACCGCCTCTTCGAATCCCAGGTGGATGGGTTCGATCGTCGCGCGGTCGTCGAACTCAAGTGTGATGTCGCGAAACAGGTCCGCCAGCCGTGAAATCGAGACTGTCCAGATTACCGGCTTGTCGGCGGAAAAATCGGCGGAGTGAGAGGAAGTGGCCATGTTTCATATTGCGTTTCAGTGTTTCAAGTGTAACGCAGTTTGAAACATCAGAGTGAAAACCTGGTATCTTGGGTTAATTCGCCGGTAGCTTCCAAGTGCTTGAGCAAAAAGGATTTTATTCCGAGAACACGAGGGAAGGGCGGCTCGCTTGCCGCGTGGCACGGTGATTGCAATATTCCACTGCACATTGCATCGAAACAGTCGTTTTTTACAAAAGGCAATACCTATGACTCTCCGTTCCGCAGGAGCCGCCTTCCGCCAGGCGGTCCAAGAAGAATCTCCGTTGCAGGTGATCGGCGCCATCAATGCGAACCATGCGTTGCTGGCCAAGCGCGCGGGTTTCCGCGCGATCTACCTGTCCGGCGGCGGCGTCGCGGCCGGCTCGCTCGGGCTGCCCGACCTCGGCATTTCCAACCTGGACGACGTGCTGACCGACGTCCGGCGCATCACCGACGTCTGCGACCTGCCGCTGCTGGTCGACGTCGATACCGGCTTCGGTTCGTCCGCGTTCAACGTCGCGCGCACCGTGAAATCGATGATCAAGTTCGGCGCGGCCGCGATGCATATCGAAGACCAGGTCGGCGCGAAACGCTGCGGCCATCGCCCGAACAAGGAAATCGTCGGCAAGCAGGAAATGGTGGATCGCATCAAGGCCGCGGTGGATGCGCGTACCGACGAGAATTTCGTGATCATGGCACGTACCGACGCGCTCGCGGTCGAAGGGCTGGAGGCCGCGCTGGAAAGGGCGCAGGCTTGCGTGGAAGCCGGTGCCGACATGATTTTCCCGGAAGCGATCACCCAGCTCGACATGTACAAGAAATTCGCCGACGCAGTGAAGGTGCCGGTGCTGGCCAACATCACCGAATTCGGCGCGACCCCGCTGTTTACGCTGGAAGAATTGCGCAGCGTCGACGTCGGCATCGCGCTGTATCCGCTGTCGGCGTTCCGTGCGATGAACAAGGCGGCCGAGAACGTCTACAACGCGGTGCGGCGCGACGGCACGCAGAAGAACGTGATCGACACCATGCAGACCCGCGCCGAACTGTACGACCGCATCAACTACCACGATTTCGAACAGAAGCTCGACGCGCTGTTCGCCCAGCAAAAAGCCAAGTAACCAATCAGGAGATCCAGATGAGCGAGCAACAAGCCGCAGGTTTCAAGCCGAAAAAATCCGTCGCCCTGTCCGGCGTCACCGCGGGCAATACCGCGCTGTGCACGGTCGGCAAGACCGGCAACGACCTGCACTATCGCGGCTATGACATTCTCGACGTGGCGGACGCCTGCGAGTTCGAGGAGATCGCGCATTTGCTGGTGCACGGCAAGCTGCCGAACACGGCCGAGCTGAACGCCTACAAGGCCAAGCTGAAGGCGCTGCGCGGATTGCCGGCCAACGTGAAGGCGGTGCTCGAATGCCTGCCCGCGTCCTCGCATCCGATGGACGTGATGCGTAGCGGCGTGTCCGCGCTCGGCTGCGTGCTGCCGGAGAAGGACGACCACAATACGCCGGGCGCGCGCGACATTGCCGACCGCCTGATGGCATCGCTCGGTTCGATGCTGCTGTACTGGTACCACTTCAGCCACAACGGCAAGCGCATCGAAGTGGAAACCGACGACGACTCGATCGGTGGCCACTTCCTGCACCTGCTGCACGGCAGGAAGCCGTCGGCGCTGTGGGAACGCGCGATGCACACCTCGCTGATCCTGTATGCCGAGCACGAGTTCAACGCCTCCACCTTCACCGGCCGCGTGATCGCCGGCACCGGCTCCGACATCTATTCCGCGATCACCGGCGCCATTGGCGCATTGCGCGGCCCGAAGCACGGCGGTGCGAACGAAGTCGCATTCGAGATCCAGAAGCGCTACGACAATCCGGACGAGGCGGAAGCCGACGTGCGCCGCCGCGTCGAGAACAAGGAAGTGATCATCGGCTTCGGCCATCCGGTGTATACGGTTTCCGATCCGCGCAACAAGGTGATCAAGGAAGTTGCCCGAACACTGTCGCAGGATGCCGGTTCGACCAAGATGTTCGACATTGCCGAACGGCTGGAAACGGTGATGTGGGACGTGAAGAAGATGTTCCCGAACCTCGACTGGTTCTCCGCCGTGTCCTATCACATGATGGGCGTGCCGACCGCTATGTTCACGCCGCTGTTCGTGATCGCGCGCACTTCCGGCTGGTCGGCACATATCATCGAGCAGCGCATCGACAACAAGATCATCCGTCCGAGCGCGAATTACGTCGGGCCGGAAGACCTGAAGTTCGTGCCGATCAAGGAACGTAAATAGGAAGCAGAAGAGTCATGAACACCGCCTATCGCAAGCCCTTGCCCGGCACCAATCTGGATTATTTCGACACGCGCGCCGCGGTCGAAGCGATCCGGCCCGGCGCCTGGGACAAGCTGCCCTACACCTCGCGCGTGCATGCGGAAAACCTGGTGCGCCGCTGCGACCCGGCGATCCTGGTCGAGTGCCTGACGCAGATCGTCGAACGCAAGCGCGAACGCGACTTCCCATGGTTTCCGGCGCGCGTGGTATGTCACGACATCCTCGGCCAGACCGCGCTGGTCGACCTGGCCGGCCTGCGCGACGCGATTGCCGCGCAGGGCGGCGACCCGGCGCTGGTCAATCCGGCGGTGCCGGTGCAACTGATCGTCGACCATTCGCTGGCGGTCGAGTGCGGCGGCTTCGATCCGGATGCCTTCGCGAAGAACCGCGCGATCGAGGACCGGCGCAATGAAGACCGCTTCCACTTCATCGAGTGGACCAAGCTGGCGTTCAAGAATGTCGACGTGATCCCGGCCGGCAACGGCATCATGCACCAGATCAACCTGGAGCGGATGTCGCCGGTGATCCATGCGAAGGACGGCGTTGCCTTTCCCGATACGCTGGTCGGCACCGACAGTCACACGCCGCACGTCGATGCGCTGGGCGTGATCGCGGTCGGCGTCGGCGGCCTCGAAGCCGAGAACGTGATGCTGGGGCGCGCGTCGTGGATGCGTTTGCCCGACATCGTCGGCGTCGAACTGTCCGGCAAGCCGCAGCCGGGCATCACCGCCACCGACATCGTGCTGGCGCTCACCGAATTCCTGCGCAAGCAGAAAGTGGTCGGTGCCTACCTCGAATTCCGCGGCGACGGTGCCGCCGCGCTGACGCTGGGCGACCGCGCCACCATTTCCAACATGGCGCCCGAATACGGCGCGACGGCGGCAATGTTCGCGATCGACCAGCAGACGCTCGATTACCTGACGCTGACCGGTCGCAGTCCGGAGCAGGTGAAGCTGGTCGAAACCTATGCGAAGCAGGCCGGACTGTGGGCCGACACGCTGCAGAGTGCCGAGTACGAGCGCGTGCTCAGGTTCGACCTGTCCAGCGTGGTGCGCAACATGGCCGGCCCGTCCAATCCGCACGCGCGGGTGGCAACCACCGACCTCGCGCTCAAGGGCATCGCCGGCAAATGGCAGGAAGTGCCGGGGCAGATGCCGGACGGCGCGGTGATCATCGCCGCGATCACCAGCTGCACCAACACCAGCAATCCGCGCAACGTGATCGCGGCCGGCCTGCTGGCGCGCAATGCGAACCGGCTCGGCCTGAGCCGCAAGCCGTGGGTGAAAACCTCGCTCGCGCCCGGGTCGAAAGCGGTTGAACTGTACCTGGAAGATGCCGGACTGAAGCAGGAACTGGAAAAGCTGGGCTTCGGCATCGTCGCGTTCGCCTGCACCACCTGCAACGGCATGTCCGGTGCGCTCGACCCGAAGATCCAGCAGGAGATCGTCGAGCGCGACCTGTACGCGACCGCGGTACTGTCCGGCAACCGCAATTTCGATGGCCGCATTCATCCTTACGCGAAGCAGGCGTTCCTGGCGTCGCCGCCGCTCGTGGTTGCCTACGCGCTGGCCGGCACCATCCGTTTCGATATCGAAAAGGATGCGTTCGGCACTGACGCGAGCGGCAAGCCGATCACGCTGAAGGACTTGTGGCCGTCCGACCAGGAGATCGACGCGATCCTCAAGGCGAGCGTGAAGCCGGAGCAGTTCAACAAGGTCTACATCCCGATGTTCGAGAGGAAGGCCGAGACCGCGGCCCAGGCCAGCCCGCTGTACGACTGGCGCCCGATGAGCACCTATATCCGCCGTCCGCCTTATTGGGACAAGGAAGGGCAGGGTGCGCTGATGGCCAGCCCGCGCACCCTCAAAGGCATGCGGCCGCTGGCGGTGCTGGGTGACAACATCACAACCGACCACCTGTCGCCGTCAAATGCCATCCTGCCGACCAGCGCTGCCGGTGAATATCTTGCGAAAATGGGCTTGCCGGAGGAGGACTTCAATTCCTACGCCACCCATCGCGGCGACCATCTGACCGCGCAGCGTGCGACCTTCGCGAATCCGACCTTGAAGAACGAGATGGTGCGCAATCCCGACGGCTCGGTGAGGCAGGGTTCGCTCGCCCGCATCGAGCCGGACGGCAAGGTTGTGCGCATGTGGGAAGCGATCGAAACCTACATGGAACGCAAGCAGCCGCTGATCGTGATCGCCGGCGCCGACTATGGCCAGGGCTCGTCGCGCGACTGGGCCGCGAAAGGCGTGCGGCTGGCCGGCGTGGAAGCGATCGCCGCCGAAGGTTTCGAGCGCATCCACCGCACCAACCTGCTCGGCATGGGCGTGCTGCCGCTGGAGTTCAAACCGGGTGTCAACCGGCTGACGCTCGGTATCGACGGCACCGAAACCTACGACGTGCTGGGCAAACCCCAGCCACGCGCGGAGCTGACGCTGGTAATTCATCGCCGCAGCGGCGAGCGCGTCGAAGTGCCAGTGATCTGCCGGCTGGATACCGCGGAAGAGGTGTCGATCTACGAAGCGGGTGGGGTGCTGCAGCGCTTTGCGGAGGACTTTCTCGCTTCGGCCGCGAAGGCAGCGTAAACAGCGACGCCGAAACTTACTCCTTCCCTCTTGCAGGGGGAAGGCCGGGATGGGGGTAGAGCGGTTCAAGAAACGCTAGCGGTACTTGAAGCGCACTACCCCC
>CBIHOK010000058.1:0-21047 GCA_966211575.1 uncultured Noviherbaspirillum sp. | reverse complement strand
CAGCAGATCGAATGGTTTCACGATCATCAACGCACGATCCTGGTGCAGAAACAGGAACCGGTCGACGACATGCCGCCGCTGCCGCACGAAAGCGATGCAGCCAGCACCGCGCAATGGATCAAAGCGGCGCTCGACGGCGCGCAACCGGTGCCGGCACCGATCGCCGAGCAGGTGGAACACTGTTTGCATGTGGCAAGCCATCTCCATGCAAAGCAGGTGTTCCATGAAAACGCAGGGTAAAGTCCTTCTGGTCGGCGCCGGTCCCGGCGATCCCGATCTGCTCACGCTCAAGGCAGTCAAGGCGATCGCGTCGGCCGACGTGATCCTGGTCGACGATCTGGTCAATCCGGAAATACTCGATCATGCGCCGTTCGGTGCGCGCATCGTCCGGGTCGGCAAGCGCGGCGGTTGCCAGTCGACGCCGCAGGAATTCATCGAACGGCTGATGATTGCCGAAGCCGGCGCCGGCAACCGCGTGGTGCGGCTCAAGGGCGGCGATCCGTTCGTCTTCGGCCGCGGCGGCGAAGAGCGCGAACACCTGCTGGCGGCCGGCATCGAAGTTGAAGTGGTCAACGGCATCAGCAGCGGCCTGGCCGCGCCCGCCGCGCTCGGCATTCCGCTTACCCATCGCGACTGGAGCCAGGGCGCGGTTTTCGTCACCGGTCACGGTCGCAGCGCGGACAGCAATCCGGACTGGGCGACGCTGGCCAGGCTGGACCTGACGCTGGTGGTGTACATGGGCGTTGCCCGCTGCGCCGAAATCCAGCAGGCACTGCTGGCTGGCGGCAAAGCTGCGGCGACGCCGGTGGCGGCGATCCAATCGGCCAGTTGCGAGGCGCAAGCGCAACTGATCACCACGCTCGGCGAACTGCCGGCTGCGCTGCCTGCCTCCGGCCTCGGCAGCCCTTGCATCATCGTCATCGGCGACGTGGTGCGCTGTGCCGCGCACAAGCTGTCGCACCGGCTTGACGCCGGCTGCTTGTTCCAGCACGCCTGATTTCCCGGCAACGCCGGATAGCGGCTGTCCGGCTTGGGCAGCCGTTTTCATTTGCGCAAGCTCGCACAATCCTGCTTCAAAATTTCCCGCATAAAAGAATTTCCGAACGGAACTTTGTTTGTTTCCGACGGACAAAGTCACGACAGCCGCGCTCCCCGCGCGGGAAAAAATGACGACAGGTAGTCAATGCCCGCGCCAGGAGACATCCAAACGCCAAGCCCGCAAGCGCTCCGCCGACCGGCCGGAAGTCCGGCTGCGGAGAGCGTGCCTGTTAACCGTTTGCCGCGAGCCAACCAGGAACACCAATGAGCTGGACCTTTCCGCTGTTCGACCCGGCGCATCCCCCGCAGTGGAATGCGCTATTGCTGTTTGGCGGCTTGCTGCTGCTGGGCCTGATCGGCGGCCACGCGCTCGCCAGGAACCGCTGGATACCGCGCATCACCGGCTACCTGCTGGCCGGCGCGCTGCTCGGTGGCGGCGGACTGCACTGGCTTTCGGGCGACGTGCTGAAGCTCGCCCACATCTTTTCCGACATCGCGATTGCGCTGATGGTGTACCAGCTTGGCCGTTACGTGGACTTGCGCTGGTTGCGCCATGAACGATGGCTGCTGTTGACAGTCGCAAGCGGAAGCCTGCTGTGCGGCGGTCTGGTGGCGCTCGGTCTCGCCGCGGTCGGTGTCTCGCGCCCGCTGGCTGCACTGGCTGCCGTGTTTTCGATCGGCACCGCGCCGGCGGCGGTGATGGCGGTGCTGCGCGACCTGCGCGCCGAAGGGCACGTGACGCGCCGCCTCGCCGCAATGACCGCGCTCAACAACCTGGTTGCCCTGCTGGCTGCCCATATCGTGCTGCCGCTGGTGACCACCGATGCCGACATACCGATGCCGGCGCTGCTGTCGAGCACGCTGTACTCGCTGTGCGGTTCCATCCTGCTGGCCTGGCTCACCTACCGTCTGATGATTCCGCTGGCGCGGCTGCTGGGGCGCGAGCGCAGCCGCCAGTTTGTGCTGGTGATCGCGGTGATCACGCTCACCATCGGTGCCGCGCACGCGCTGCGCCTGCCGGTGCTGCTGACCATGCTGGTGTTCGCGCTGTTGTCGAAAAATCTCGATGCCCGCTACGACCTGATGGAGCTCGAATTCGGCGTCGCCAGCGAATTGTTCGTCGTGGTGCTGTTCGTGACCGCCGGCGCCGCGCTGCAATGGTCGGACCTGGCTGCCATTGGCGTCTCCGCCTTGCTGTTGATTGCCGCGCGCTTTGTCGGGATGGGCGGCAGCGTGTTCCTGTTCGCCCGTCCGGCGCGCCTGAAGTGGCGCCAGGCCGGCGCGCTCGCGCTCGCTCTGCTGCCGATGTCCGAAGCCGGCATCGGGCTGGCCCAGGTTTCCATGCTGTATCCGCATACCGCCGCCGCGCTCGCGCCGCTGCTGGCGGGCAGCATCGTCGTGCTCGAATTGCTCGGGCCGATCGCCACCCAGTTCGCGCTGATCCGGTCGGGTGAGGGCGGACACGAAACAACTCCAGACAAGGATCCCGCATGAGCTTGCTGCCCTTCCATTCGTCGACGCCGTTCACCATGGGCATCGAACTCGAACTGCAACTGGTGAACCGCCGCAACTACAATCTCGCCACCGATGCGGTGGATCTGCTGGAGTGGATAGAGCCGCGCGAGCTGCAGGACAAGATCAAGCTCGAAATCACGCAGGGGATGATCGAGCTGAATTCCGGTATCCACACCCGGGTCGACGAATTGCTGCAGGAATTGAAAGAGTTGCGTGCGGCGCTCGCGCGCGGCGCCCAGCGCCTGAACATCGACATCGCCGGCGGCGGCGCCCATCCGTTCCAGAGCTGGAGCGAACAGCGCATTACGCCCAGCGAGCGCTTCCACCAGGTGCACCGGAAATACGGCTACCTCGCCAAGACCTTCACCGTGTTCGGCCAGCATATCCATATCGGCGTCAAGGACGGCGACGATGCACTCTACCTGACGCACGGCTTCGCGCGCTACGTGCCGCACTTCATCGCACTGTCGGCTGCGTCGCCGTTCTTCCAGGGCGTCGATACCGCATTCGATTCCTCGCGCAGCAACGTGGTGCGTGCCTTCCCGCTGGCCGGCACCGCGCCGGCGGTGACCCGCTGGTCCGAATTCGAAGCCTATTACGACCAGCTGCAACGGCTCGGAATCATCGGCAGCATGAAGGATTTTTACTGGGACATCCGCCCCAAGCCGGAATACGGAACCGTCGAAATCCGCGTCTGCGATACCCCGCTGTCGCTGGAACAGGCGGCGCTGCTCGGTTGCTATGCGCAGCTGCTCGCGCGCTGGATCCTGACCGAGCGGCCGCTGCAGGTGGACGACAACTTCTACCTGCTGTACCAGTACAACCGTTTCGAGGCGAGCCGTTACGGGCTGGACGGGCAGATCGCACAACAGGACGCCGGCAACGAACCGGCGATGCGCGAAACCATTTTCGTCAGCATCATCGAGCGCCTGCAGGACTTGAAACGTTTCGCGCAGAACGATGCCGAACTGGCCGCGCTACGCCGCCTGCGCCAGATCGCGTGCGAGCGCGCCAACGACGCGGCCTGGCTGCGCCGCACCTATCGCCAGCGCAAGTCGCTCAATGACCTGATGCGGCTGTCGTCCGAATTGTGGATGCGGCCGGACGCGGCGGTGCCGTGCCTGCAATAAGCGCGCTTGCCCTTACAATCACGGCTTGATCGGATACGAGCGGGCAATGCCCCGCTCAGCGCAAGCCATGACAGAGTCTTTCGATGTTGCAGTGATCGGCGCCGGTGCGGCCGGCATGATGTGTGCCGCCGTCGCCGGCCAGCGCGGCCGCAAGGTGGTGCTGATCGACCATGCGCCCAGGCTCGCCGAGAAGATCCGCATCTCGGGCGGCGGCCGCTGCAATTTCACCAATCTGTACGCCGGCCCGCAGAACTACCTGTCCGCCAATCCGCACTTCTGCAAGAGCGCGCTGGCACGCTACACGCCGCAGGACTTCCTCGCGCTGGTGAAGCGCCACCGCATCGGCTATCACGAAAAGCACAAGGGCCAGCTGTTTTGCGACGATTCGGCCGAACAGATCATCGCGATGCTGCGGTCCGAATGTGAACAGGGCCGGGTCGCCTGGCGCATGCCGTGCAAGGTGGAAGCGATCGGCCGCGCCGGCGATGCGTTCCGGCTCGGTACCGACGGCGGCACGCTGCAGGCGAACCATGTCGTGATCGCCACCGGCGGCTTGTCGATCCCGAAAATCGGCGCCACCGATTTCGCCTACCGGATCGCGCGCCAGTTCGGCCTGAAGCTGGTCGAGCCGCGTCCCGGCCTGGTGCCGCTGACTTTCGGCGATGCCGGCTGGAAGCCGTTCGCGCCGCTGGCAGGCATTGCGCTCGAAGTCGACATCGAATGCGGCGACAAGAAGTCGCGCATGCATTTCCGGGAAGACTTGCTGTTTACCCATCGCGGATTGTCGGGACCGGCGGTGCTGCAGATTTCCAGCTTCTGGCAACCCGGCACCGCGCTGCGCATCGATCTGGCGCCAGGAATCGACATTGCCGAGACGCTGATTGCCGGCAAGACCACGCTGAAAAAGAACCTCGGCAACCTGCTCGCGCAATGGCTGCCGGCGCGCCTGGCGGACGGTTTGCTGCTGGCTACCGGGATGCGGTCCGATGCCCGCATCGCCGACTTGCCGGACAAGCAACTGCGCCGGCTTGGCGAAGCGGTCAACCATTGGCAAATCATCCCTGACGGTTCGGAAGGCTACCGCAAGGCCGAAGTCACCTGCGGCGGCGTCGATACCCGCGAACTGTCGCAGCAGACGATGATGGCAAGCAAAGTGCCGGGCCTGCATTTCGTCGGCGAGGCGGTGGATGTCACCGGCTGGCTGGGCGGCTACAATTTCCAATGGGCATGGGCATCGGGTGTGGCGGCCGGCCTGGCGCTGTGAATGAGCCTGTGAATGAGCCTGTGAATGAGCCTGTGAATGAGCGGGGGCCGGGAACGGGAAACAACAGGAAACGGCGCAATCGAGTCAAGTCAAGGACAGGCTTTTCAATGGCGCAGGACCCTGTTATACTCGTCGTCTTTCCCAAAAAAATATCGGTTTGAATTTACATGACCACGATTCGCCTTAAAGAAAACGAGCCTTTCGAAGTCGCCATGCGTCGCTTCAAGCGCACCATCGAAAAGACCGGTCTGCTGACCGAGCTGCGTGCGCGCGAGTTTTACGAGAAGCCGACTGCCGAGCGCAAGCGCAAGCTCGCCGCTGCCGTGAAGCGCCACTACAAGCGCATCCGCAGCCAGCAATTGCCGAAGAAACTGTACTGATTTCCGTCGCCGCACGTTGTGTGCGGTGCCTTGCCAACCCGCTCCGGTGTCGATTCCGCAGCGGGTTTTGCTGTTTGATGGGCGGTTTTGGTGTTTGTTGCGCAGGCGGTGCGACCTGCCATGGTCCGCCTCCTGCGGCCGTATATGCCCGCAAGCGCTTACTTGCGTCCTGATCGCTTCCAGCTGTCGTTGATATTGGAGATCCCATGAGCCTGAAAGAACAGATAACCGAAGACATGAAGGCCGCAATGCGCGCCAAGGACAGCGCCAGGCTGGGCACGATCCGCCTGCTGACTGCCGCACTGAAGCAGAAGGAAGTCGACGAGCGTATCGAGCTGAACGACAGCCAGGTTCTCGCAATCATCGAAAAGATGATCAAGCAGCGCAAGGATTCGATCAGTCAGTTCGAAGCAGGCGGCCGCCAGGATCTGGCCGACATCGAGAAGGCCGAAATGACGGTGCTGTCGGCCTACATGCCGGCTGCGCTGTCGGATGCCGAAGTGCAGGCCGAGGTCGGTGCGGCTGTGGCCGCCAGCGGTGCCGCCGGCCCGCAGGACATGGGCAAGGTGATGGCGGTGCTCAAGCCGAAGCTGGCCGGACGCGCCGACATGACCGCGGTCTCCGCCCTGGTGAAGGCCGCGCTCGCGAAGGGCTGACCCGGGCGCGGCACCGTTTAAAAAGCGGTGCTGCAACCCCATATTCGATCCATGCCGGCGGCTTCCGGGCCGGTATGTTGTGACGTTTCCCACTCTGCCGAGCGCTGCCAATCGTCGTGATTCCTCAGTCCTTCATCCAGGATCTGCTCAACCGGGTCGACATCGTCGACGTGGTCGGACGCTATGTGCAGCTGAAGAAGGGCGGCGCCAACTTCATGGGCCTGTGCCCGTTTCACAACGAAAAATCCCCCAGCTTCACCGTCAGCCCGACCAAGCAGTTCTACCACTGCTTCGGCTGCGGCGCCCACGGTACCGCGATCGGCTTCCTGATCGAGTACTCGGGCCTGGGTTTCGTGGAGGCGGTCAAGGACCTGGCGCAGGGCGTCGGCATGACGGTGCCCGACGAGGACAGATTACCGCCCGCGCAGCGGGCCGAGGTGCAGGCAAAGAGCCTGGCCTTGTCCGACGTGATGAGCAAGGCCTGCGACTACTACCGCCAGCAGTTGCGTGGCGCGCAGCAGGCGGTGGCCTACCTGAAGGGGCGCGGACTGACCGGCGAGATCGCCGCCAGGTTCGGACTGGGCTACGCGCCCGACGGCTGGGACGGTTTGCGCGCGGTGTTTCCCGACTACGAAGCGGGCGCGCTGGTCGAAGCGGGCCTGGTGATCGACCGCAGCGACGAGGATGGACCGGGGCGCAAGCGGTATGACCGTTTCCGCGACCGCATCATGTTCCCGATCCGCAACACCAAGGGGCAGGTCATCGGTTTCGGCGGCCGTGTGCTGGACGGCGGCGAACCGAAGTACTTGAACTCGCCCGAAACACCCTTATTTCAGAAGGGAAGCGAGCTGTATGGCTTGTTCGAGGCGCGCCAGGCGATCCGGGATGCCGGTTATGTGCTGGTGACCGAAGGTTACATGGACGTTGTGGCGCTCGCGCAACTGGGTTTTCCGCAGGCGGTCGCCACCCTGGGCACCGCTTGCACGCCGACCCACGTGCAAAAGCTGCTGCGCCAGACCGACCACGTGGTGTTCAGCTTCGACGGCGATGCCGCCGGCCGGCGCGCCGCGCGGCGTGCGCTGGATGGCTGCCTGCCGTTTGCGACGGACAACAAAACGCTCAAGTTCCTGTTCCTGCCGCCCGAGCACGATCCGGACAGCTACGTGCGCGAGTTCGGCGCCGATGCGTTCGAGCAACAGGTGCGCGATGCGATGCCGTTGTCGCAATTCCTGCTGAACGAGGTTACCCGCGAGAATGACCTCGCTACCTCGGAAGGGCGCGCAAAGGCGCAGTTCGAAGCGAAGCCGCTGCTGCAGGCGATGCCGCCGTCGGCGCTGCGCTTGCAGATCGTACGCGGACTGGCGCAGCTGACGCAGACCACGCCGGCAGAAGTCGAAACGCTGTTCGAACTGGCGCAACCGGTGGCGCGTACCAAGATGGCGCCGCCGCGCGCCAAGCGGACCCCGCCGATGGGCCTGGAGCGGCAGATGATACGGCTGCTGGTGACGCATCCGGCATTGGCCGCCGACCTGGACCAGGCGGCGCTCGATGCGGCGGCCCGGCTGGCGCCCGACAATGCGGCCTTGCTGATGCAATTGATCGAGGCCTGCCGGGCGCTCGGCGAACAGGCAAACTTCGCGGCACTGGCCGAACAGCTGCGGGCCCAGGGCTCCGACTTCGATGGCGTGATCGCCGAAATCGCCGCGGACGCCGAGTCCGATCCGCAGGCAGCGCGGCTCGAGCTTGCCGGGGCGGTGCGCCAGACTAGAATGCAGATATTGAAAGCCGACATGGAGCAACTGGCGGTTACCGGATTGACGACTGAAGAGGCGCGCGAGCGATACCGCGAACTGAGTCGGCAGCAAGAGCAACTCAGGCGCGAAGCCGCGGTCGAAAACACAAATCGCTGACTGGCGGTTGCCTCTTGAATTGGAGAAAGTGGCTCTCTGTGGTATGATTAAAAGCTTTTGATTCAAGGCCTTAGAAACTTTCAGCCGGTCTTTCAACGGTCCGGAAATCAAGAGATGTCGCGCGGGCGAATGCCGAGTCACGAGGACTCATCGGCTCCACCAAGCGCAAACTTCACTCGGCGCAACGAGAGCAATCCATCCAGTTGGTATTGATTCCATGGCAAACGCAATGAAAAAACCCGCGAAAACGACGCAACCCGCAAAAAAAACCGCCTCGGCTGCAACTAAATCGGTCGCAAGCAAGTCGATGGCAAAGCCTGCCGTAAAGAAACCGACCGCCAGCAAGGCAAAGGCGCCGGCCAGGGCCGCGACGAAAGCTGCGACGAAAGAGACTGTCAAAACGGCGCCGGCTTCGGCATCCAGGACTGCGAGCGCGTCGAAAGCGAAACCATCTTCATCCCGAGTGGCTGCAAAGCCGGCTCCCGAGAAATTGAAAGCACCCGTGACGAACAAGAAAACCGAACCGAAGGCAAGCGCCAGGACCGCGAAGAAAGCGGTGGCGGCCGAGCCGAAGTCTGAATCGAAAGTAATGGCGGTCAGCCAGACCACCGACGCCGCCGCACTCGCTGCCATCGACACCTCCGGCTATGTGCTGCCATCGGTGAAGGTGCCGGGCCGTCGTGGCCGCAAGCCGAAGGAGTTCCAGCCGGAGAACGACGAGGTCGCCGCGCTGAACGCGGTCGAGCGCGCCGAGCTGAAGGCGGCAGACAAGGCCAGGGCGAAGGACCGCAAGGCCAAGGAAAAGGCGTTGCTGAAGGACGCGTTCTCGTCCGACACGGAAGCCAGTGAAGAAGAGCTCGAACGTCGCCGCCAGCGCCTGAAAACGCTGATCAAGCTCGGCAAGGAGCGCGGTTTCCTGACCTATTCGGAAATCAACGACCACCTGCCGGAAAACATCGTCGACCCGGAAGCGATCGAAGGCATCATCGGTACCTTCAACGACATGGGTATCGCGGTGTACGAGCATGCGCCGGACGCCGAAACGCTGCTGCTGTCCGATACGGTTGCCTCCTCGGCCAGCGATGACGACGCCGAAGCCGCGGCCGAAGCCGCGCTGTCGACTGTCGATTCCGACTTCGGCCGCACCACCGACCCGGTGCGCATGTACATGCGTGAAATGGGTTCGGTCGAGCTGCTCACGCGCGAAGGCGAAATCGAGATCGCCAAGCGCATCGAGGAAGGCCTGAAGGACATGATCCAGGCGATTTCCGCCTGCCCGACCACGATTGCCGAAATCCTGGCCGCCGCCGACCGCATTGTCCGCGAAGAAATCAAGATCGACGAAATCGTCGATGGCCTGGTCGATCCGAACTCCGCCGAAGAAAGCAGCGGAACCTCCGCCGCGCCCGCTTCCGCCGCCGCAGCCGACGACGAGGAAAGCGACGACGAAGACGCGGACGAGGAAGAAGAAGAAGAGGAAGAAGACACCAGCAGCTCCGGCGGCGCCGCCGGCTTCTCCGCGGAACAGCTGGAACAGCTGAAGCGCGACGCGCTCGACAAGTTCGGTGAAATCTCGGCGCAGTTCGAAAAGATGCGCAAGGCTTTCGAAAAGGAAGGCTACAACTCGAAGCCTTACGTGAAGGCACAGGAAACCATTTCCAACGAACTGCTGGGGATCCGCTTCACCGCCAAGTTCGTCGAAAAACTGTGCGACACGCTGCGCGGCCAGGTGGACGAAGTGCGGCACATCGAAAAGCAAATCCTCGACGTGGCGGTGAACCGCTGCGGCATGTCGCGTGCGCATTTCATCAAGGTATTCCCCGGTAACGAAACCAACCTCGACTGGGTCGACGGCGAAGTCGCCGGGAACCACGACTACAGCGCGGTGCTGGGCCGCAACGTGCCCGCGATCAAGGAGCTGCAGCAAAAGCTGATCGACCTGCAGGCGCGCGTGGTACTGCCGCTGCCCGACCTGCGCAACATCAACAAGAAGATGGCGGCCGGCGAGATGAAGGCGCGCAAGGCCAAGCGCGAAATGACCGAGGCCAACTTGCGCCTGGTGATCTCGATCGCGAAGAAATACACCAACCGCGGCCTGCAATTCCTCGACCTGATCCAGGAAGGCAACATCGGCCTGATGAAAGCGGTCGACAAGTTCGAATACCGGCGCGGCTACAAGTTTTCGACCTATGCGACCTGGTGGATTCGGCAGGCCATCACGCGTTCGATCGCGGACCAGGCCCGCACCATCCGCATCCCGGTGCACATGATCGAAACCATCAACAAGATGAACCGCATCTCGCGCCAGATCCTGCAGGAAACCGGCGCCGAGCCGGATCCGGCGACGCTGGCATTGAAGATGGAGATGCCGGAAGACAAGATCCGCAAGATCATGAAGATCGCGAAGGAGCCGATCTCGATGGAAACGCCGATCGGCGACGACGACGATTCGCACCTGGGCGACTTCATCGAGGACAACAACACGCTGGCCCCGGCCGACGCGGCGTTGCACGGCTCGATGCGCGGCGTGGTCAAGGATGTGCTGGATTCGCTGACGCCGCGCGAGGCGAAGGTGCTGCGCATGCGCTTCGGCATCGAAATGTCGACCGACCACACGCTGGAAGAAGTCGGCAAGCAGTTCGACGTCACGCGCGAGCGCATCCGCCAGATCGAGGCCAAGGCATTGCGCAAGCTGCGCCATCCGTCCCGCTCCGACAAGCTGAAGAGCTTCCTCGAAGGTAGCTGATCCGCCGCGGCAAGAGTCGCTTTCTGATGCGGACACGCATTGAGCAAGCGACAATTTTGCTGCAATGGAATAAACTATGCGCCTTTCGGGCCTCTAGCTCATGCTTGGTTAGAGCAGCGGACTCATAATCCGTTGGTGCCGTGTTCGACTCACGGGAGGCCCACCAGTCAATCGAGGGTACAAGCCGAACCTGGTACCCTCGCAATATGCGACGATGAAAAAAGGCTGAAGCGAAAACCGCTCCAGCCTTTTTTCGTTTCTCCCGGCTTGGGAGTTTCGCCTCTTCTCAAACGAACTGCGCGAGGCCGTAGCCGACCGACCAGTTCTCTTTCGCAGACTCCAGGATATTCACGAACACGTCTGTCGGCGGAATACCCGGACTCTCGCCGAGCAGCTCTGCGGCACGCCGGAATAGCGCCTTTTTCTGTTCTTGCGTGCGTGTACTGAACACGGTGATCTGAATATAGACCAGGTCCTCGCTACGGACGACGCCATAGGCTCCCCCATAGCGGAAGTTCGCCGCTTCATGCTCGGTGATGGTCATGAACTGGTCATCTTCCGGCACGTCCAGCGTTTCACGTAGCGCGCGGTAGATGCTGTCGAATATTGCCTGCCGATAGGCAGCGGGCTTGCCGGTACGCAATGAAATATGAATGAGGGGCATTGCAGATCCTTTCTATGTTGGTGTGCTTGAATGGTATATGCCCTCGATTCATTTTGATATGCTATTGAAATGAATAACATCGATAACATGTTGAAATGATCGATCGACCGCTTGACCTTGACGCCGTCCGTACCTTCGTACGCATAGCCGAGCTGGGCAGCTTTACGCGCGCCGCCGAGGCGATGGAGACCACGCAAGCGGCGGTGAGCCTGAAGCTGAAGCGGCTCGAAGCACGGTTGGGATTCCGCCTCGTCGAGCGAACGCCGCGGTACGTCCGGCTTTCGGCGCGCGGCGGGGATTTCCTGGAACACGCGCGCGAGTTGCTGGAAGTGCATGACCGGGCGCTTTCCATGTCCAGCAGCGCCCGGCAGCGCCTGACCATCGGCATCAGCGACCATGTCGCCGGTCCCGAGCTGCCCGCGTTGATCGCGCGGATCAATGCGCACGATCCGCAACTGCTGATTGAAATTCGGATCGGCTCATCGGGCGAACTACTGCAGGCCTTCGATCGTCGAGAACTCGACACCGTGATCGTTCGCTTCCAAAACGGTCGCGCCGATGGCGAACTGCTTGCCGAAGAGAACATGGGCTGGTTTGCGGCCCCTGGATGGCAGGGCCGCCCGGGAGAGCCGCTACCCGTTGCGACGCTTGCCGAGCCCTGCGGCGTGCGCATTCTAGCCGGACAATTGCTGGATAACGCCGGCGTGCCTTGGACCGAAATTTTCGTCGGTGGCGGCGTTGCCGCAGTCGCAGCAGCCGTGATGGCGGGGCTCGGCGTTGCGGCACTGGCCCCACGTATGCTGCCATTCGGGGCAGAGGATGTCGGTGCCAGGCTGGGGCTTCCCGAACTGCCCCGGCTGCCGGTTCTGCTTCATACACGGATCAGGGCCGGCCGGCCACGGGAGGCGCTCGCCGTGCTTTCGGCCGCTTTCCGCAGCACAGTGCGCGGCTAGCCATCCCGCTCGCTGCGCCTCACCACCATCGGTGTACACGGACGTCGGAACTATTGAATCAAGCGGCGAACCAAACCGACGACTTGCTTGATGGAGGAAGGCATGGCATTTACCTTGACCTCGACCGCTTTTTCCAACGGCGGTGAAATTCCAATTCGGCATACCAGGGATGGTGCCGACATGTCGCCCCCGCTGTCCTGGGCGAACGTGCCTGACGGGACGAAAAGCCTGGTCCTGGTGGTGGAAGACCCGGACGCGCCCGATCCGGCTGCTCCGCAGCGTACCTGGGTGCACTGGATCGTGTACAACCTGCCGCCGCATGATTCGGGTCTGAAGGAGGGCGCAGTCCAGGCCAGCATGCCGACCGGTGCGGAACCAGGAGTCAACGATTGGGGCGAGTCCGGCTATGGTGGTCCGCAGCCGCCTATCGGGCGCCATCGCTATTTCCACCGCCTCTATGCACTCGACACGGTGTTGCCGGAACTGAATAGCCCGGACCGACGCAAGCTGGACAACGCGATGCAAGGCCACGTGATCGCGACCGCCGAACTGGTGGGCACTTATCAGCACTGATCCACCAACCCGTGCCATCCTGCGGGCACGACGAGCAGTGTGGAAAGTCTCAAGTCACGACGGTATCGGCGGGCAAGTCGGTCCCTAGTCGTAGCGAGGCGCGCACCACCGAACCTGGTTCCCGGGTCAGCGAATAGCCGAGGCGCAGCGCCAGTTTCCGCATTCGCCTGTTGCCCGCGAGGATGTCACCTTCGATACAGCGAATGCCCGCCGCTCCGGCAAGTTGCTGCAAGACTTGCAGCAGGCAAGTGCCGATTCCCTTGCCTTGCCAGGCGTCGGCCACCAGCAGGCCGATTTCGCAGCGGGCAGGGTAGGGATTGGCGACGTACTGCGCCATGCCGACTGCCGCTTCATCCTCGGGCTGTTTCAGGGTTGCGAGCAAGGTCAGTGCCGATTGCGGCGCGCAGTGGGTAAAGCGCTCCAGCAGCTGCGACGGCAGCTCATGCAAGGGAATGAAGAAGGGATGGTAACGGCTGTCTCTCGACAGGCCGCGTACCAGCGACTGGATCCGTGCTGCGTCGTCCGGCGTCGCAACATGCAATGCAAACGTGTCCGGTATTTCATCGAATGCAACCCGGCCCGCAAGCATCCGCTGTAGCTGAAGGGGCAAGGACATGTCCATTTGCGCTTTCCTGTAACAGGGCAGGATGAAGGACTGCCCTCAGGCCGAACTCGTGGTTCAATCCAGTGCCGCCTTCGCCAGCACCATCCGGCCGAGCATTTCTACGCGCGGCAGCGCGATTGGCGGTGTCTGCTGCGCAGCGACCTGTGCGATCGCGAGATTCAGAAATTCGATTTCGGTGCGTCGCCCGGCCCTGATGTCCTGCAGCGTCGATATGAATTGGCCATCGGATGCCTGGCTGATGCGCCTGATTTGCTCGATCAGTTCGTCTTCACCGAGCGGCAGGTCGAGACGGCGCGTGAGCAGCAGACATTCGCGCACGACTTCGCGCGCCAGCGCTGCAACCTTCGCATCGCGGGCGAAGATGCCATTGTCGATTTCCAGCAACGGGCAGATCGAATTGAAGGCAGCGTTTGCGATTGCCTTTTTCCAGATGTCGCGCTGGATTTGCAGTTCGGCTCGGAACGGAAACTGCCCGGTATTCAGAACGTCGACGCATTCCGCAAGCCGGTGGCCGGTGCCGTGTATCACGCCGATCGGGGAGGCGCTGACCGGTTTCACCGAAAACACATGGTCGGAAGGGCTTTGCGCGGTGAAGTAGAGCACGCAGCGGTAGACTTCGGGGAAGCCGGCTTCGATAAACGGCGTCTCGACGCCGATGCCGTTCTGCAAAACCACGATCGGACCGCGCGCACCCTTTTCCTTTAGCGACCAGGCAATCGCTGCATTGGCATGTGCCTTTGCCGTGACGACGATGATGCCGTCGATCGCGTCGAGCCGTGCCAGCGAGACCGTTTCCACGCTTGCGTCCAGCAGGTTCTCGCCGTCGCGGATTTCGATCGGCTGAGAGTTCAGGTCCACGTCGTTGCGGCTGGTGCGCACCACCATCGCGCGCCTGCCGGCCTTGCCGAGGTAAGCCGCCAGCGGAAAGCCGATTGCGCCGCCGCCCAATATGTAAGCCGTGTTTTCCCTGTTCATCGGTTCCTCTTCCCGATACGCAATTCAAGTGCAAATTCGATGGCATCTTCGAGACGGTCATTACCCCAGAACATCTCATCGCCGACGAAAAAGCTCGGCGCGCCAAAGATGCCGCGGCGCTGCGCTTCGGCGGTCTGTTCGCGCAGCGCGGCCTTGACCGGTTCGCCTTGCGCTTCATCGACGAGTCGTTCGACGTCAGGTGCCAGTCCCTCCAGTGCACGCCGCACCGCTCCGACATTGTCGATGTCGGTATCCTCGACCCAGTTCTGTCGCATCACACGCCGGCAGAACTCGCCTGCCCAGTGCTGCCCGGCATTCGCCAGTGCGACCCGGGTCGGCAACAGCGCCTTGCGCGGAAATGCACGCGGCTTCCTGAAATCGAGTCCGTACTTCTTTGCCTGGCGTTCCATGTCGCGCCAGACGTAGCGCCCCTTTTCCTGCTGAGCGACGAATGGCGAGCTTTGCCAGCCCAGGTCGCGGAAAATCGGCCCAAGCAAAAAGGGCTTCCACGCCAGCCGGATCCGGTGCGGAGCGAGCAGCGCTTCGATGCGCATCACGCTCAGGTAGCTGTAGTTGCTGCCGAATTCGAACCAGCATTCGAGACACGACGTCGGGCCCCGGTCCGCCGCTGGCGTGCCGATCTCGGCCGAGGCGCTCATTCGAGCACCACCAGGCAGCGCACTTCGATGCTGCGCCGCAGAGGCGCGTCCGGCGGCGCGGCAGGATCGTCGAATGCGCAGTGAGGCGTCATGCGGGCCGGCACGTCGCGACGCGAATCGTAGCTCTTGAACACGAGGACTTCGTCCGGCTGCATTTGCGGGTAGTAATACCAGCGATGCTGATCGGAGAAGCGGCCGAGATTGATCTGGCCGCGCCGTTCGCGATAGATCACCTCGCACGTCACCCAGTCGCGCCGGGCAAAGCTGCGTGCATCGCAGACTGCCAGTGGTGTGTCGATCGCCGGGTGTGCAACCGGGCGCCACAGGTTGAGGATGATGAACGGCTGTTCGGGATCAGCGTCCGGATACACCATCTGCAGCCTTCGCGCGCCGGACGCCTCGGTATAGTCGTTGTGCACCCGGCCGACCGCCGCAGGGCTGCTGCCGTCGCCGCTGCGGCCCATCGCCAGCGGCGGGCGCCCCGGTTCGCGCTGGCGCAACTGATGGTCGAACACGCGGGCGCGAATGCCGCCGGTCAGTTGCAACGCGAGGCGCTCGGCTTCCGGGTAATAGACCTGAGTGACCTGATCGTTCCGCGTGAAGTCGGTGCATTGCGATGGCGCGTGCAACAGTTCGAATCCGCCCGTTTCGAGCGACAAGGCAGTTCCCAGTACACGTGCATCGGCGATCCGACTGTCACGCCAATCAAACTTGCAGTTGGACTGCGGCGAGCCGTCGGGAAGGTCGTACATGTACTGGTAGGCCGGCTCGTCGGGCACCGATAGGTAGCCGATCTTGCCGAATGTGTAGGCGCCGAGCATCGCTGTTTCCTTCGCAATGGGTGGTTCGATGCGATCGATTCTAGTCGCGTGCTTATGCAGTACAAGCGAGAATTTCTTATCCTTCGCATGCATGGAAGGCATGCGACGTTTGCGGTCCGCCCCATAAAACGTGGACGCCATATTGGAATATGATGTTCGTCGGCAAGGCGTATGAAGTTGAATCGATGGAGGGCAGATGACAGTGCCGTTGCTCAGGCTTCCGTCGCTGGACCTGCTGCGCGGTTACGTGGCGGTCGGCCGGCGGATGAGCATTACGAAAGCAGCGCAAGACCTGTGTCTGACGCAGTCAGCCGTCAGTCGCCAGATCCGGGCGCTGGAAGAGGCGTTCGGCGTCCCGTTGCTGGTGCGCGGTCATCGTTCGATAGCGTTCACCGCCGAGGGCGAGCGCCTGTTCCGGGTCGCCGACCAGGCATTGCATCAGTTGCAGGAGGCGGTTGCGGCGATCAAGGAGTCAGGCGCCCATGCCCCGGTCACTGTGTCTTGCAGCATTGGCGTGGCCGGTTTATGGATGCTGCCGCGGCTGGCCGGCTTTCTGCGGCAGCACCCGGAGATCGACGTGCGGATCTCCGCCAGCAACAAGATCAACAATCTGCGCACCGACCTGGTTGACCTCGCGATCCGCTACTGTCCCGAACAGCTGGCGCCCAAGGGCGCAGAGCGGCTGTTCGGTGAACGCGTGCAGCCGGTCGCGCATGCGTCACTGTGTCCGGGCGGCGTGCTGACTTCCGAGCAACTGTCTAACCTGGTGCTGCTTGAATACGACGAGGATTACCGGCCCTGGCTGCGCTGGTCCAACTGGTTCGAGGCGCAGGGCTGGACGCAGGTGCGACCCAAGGCGATCCTGCGCTACAACCAGTACGATCAGGTGATTCATGCTGCGGTTGCGGGGCAGGGCGTGGCTCTCGGCCGCCTGCATCTGATCGGCGATATTCTGGGCGATGGTCGCCTCACGGTGCTGCGCACCGGTCTGCCCGGCCCGGCGCATGACCACGCCTACTGGCTGATCCGCGCCGAGCAGGAGCCGCGGCGCGAGGTGGCGGAAGTGGCGGAGTGGATCCGTCGCGAGGCTGTGCGAACGGTTGAAACAGGAGTGGGTCAGCGTCGGTCGGACCAGTAACGGGCGGATTCAGGCGTATGCAGCGCGCCTCCAGGCCGGCGTTCCGATGCGTAAATAGGAAAGCATTTCAGGTAGGACAGGCTCGAATAGCCGGTGCCGAAGTCGTCGACAGACAATCGCCCGCCCATGTCCGCCAGACGGTGTAACGCACCGATGTTTTCCTCGCTCGACTTCGTCAACACGCTCTCGGTGATCTCCAGGTCCAGGGTGTTCGGCGGGAGTCCGGTCTCGGCAAGAATTGCGGCCACCATCCCGGGAAAACCTGGCTGCAGCACCTGCCGCGTCGAGCCGTGCGGTCGTATCGCTCCTGCGCACGTTACGTTGCATGTGCGCAGCGACCGAGCGCAACAGGTCGTCGCCGAGCAGGTGGCCGAGCGAATCGTTGATGTGCTTGAAGTTATCGAGATCGATGAACAACAACTCCATTTGCTTGCCGCTGCGTTCCGCCAGGGAAATCATGTGCGTGATCCGGTCGTGCAGTTTGCCGCTATTTCGACGTTTCGCAATTTGCTGCGGAAATTCTTCAGGTGCGCCTGATATTCATGTACGTCGCCTCGGTCCTGCAATGCTTGCAGGAAGCGTTGCCGGTCCGCCCCTTTGGGCCAGACTCCCCCTTCGAGAGAGGAGCGGCCGATCGTCTCGCTGCGCGGTCGGCCGATGAATTGCTCATAGCCTGGGTTCACATCGACATAAAGTCCGTCCGAAAGACGGCTGATGAGCTCCGGTGCGTAGCTTCAGGCGTGCGAAACATGCCGGCCGATCCCCATTTCTCAGGATTGAACATGGACCGGCGGAGGCGGCAACCCTGCAAAAAGCATGGGTTGGGCGAGCTTGAATGCTCCACTGTTCACCAATGCAGCACCGCAATTTTTCCTCAGTCCAACATAGCCCGCCGGGTGTGCTTCGGGCGTCCTGATACACCTTCCAGGGGCCGGGAATTCGCCGTCGCAAGGGGCGGGGGGTAAAAAAATGTTTTCTTAACGACATTTTTTCGGGCGCTCTTGCCAAGTGAGCCGGCCAATTTTCGCCCATGTGTTACCCTTTTCCTTCCGTTAACTTCGTTTTGGGAGGCCCATCCGGCATGGCTTTTGGACGTGCGCCTGCAAGAAAACACCTCTTATCTTCCTTTCTCCCCTTGGCCGCAGCGGCCCTTGTTGGCGCGATGCCTGCGCATGCCGCTACTGTTGTCTTGGACAACGGCGATCAAATCACTGGCGAATTGCTGAGCCTCGGCGACGGCAGCCTCAGTTTCAAATCCGGCATATTCGGCAAAGTCAGGATCCCCTGGGATCAGGTCAGTAAATTGACCAGCGACGATGGCCTGCGGATTCAGTTGAATGATGGCCGTATCGTCAAAGGCAGGATGGTATTGAACAGCACCGGGCAACTCATGATCGATCCGGATCATCCGGGACAGGTGAAGCCGTTGCAGCGCCAGGATATCGCGGCGCTGAATCCACCGATCGTCGACAACAGCGTCAAATATTCCGGCTTGCTCAACGTCGGCGGTGCGCTGAACCACGGCAATTCCGATGAAAAGCAGCTGAATGTGAATGGCCAGTTGGTGGCGCGTACTCCGCAGCATCGGTATACGGTGGGCCTGGAAGTCAATGAGGCCCGTTCTGCGGGCGTCAAAACCACGTCGAGCCGGCGTCTGGATACGCAGTACGATGCATTTTTGAGCGAAAAGAACTTCCTGTTCGTCAATGCAAAGGCGGAGAGCGACGAACTCGCGGACCTGAACCTGCGAACGTCACTCGGCGCCGGCTATGGCCGCCAGTTCATCGATACCGACATTTCCGCGCTGGCGGGGCAGATTGGCCTGAGCTATGTGGATGAAGACCATGACGTGTCGGCGGACCGGTCTTTCCCCAGCCTGAGCCTGGGACTCAAGTACGACCGGAAATTTTTCGACGACAAGCTGGTCTATTTCCAGAACGTGAACATCGACAGCCGCCTGCAGGATGCCCGCGACGTGCTGGTGCGCAACCGGCTGGGTTTCCGGGTGCCGATTTCCGACGGCATCAATCTGAGCGCGCAACTGAATGTCGATTACGATAACCAGCCTGCGCCCGGAACGAAGAAAACGGATACGGCACTGATTTTCAGCGTCGGCTACGGCTTTTAGCCGAATCGTAGCGTTTCTCCGGTGCCACTGCCCGTAATCCGACAGGGCGGCGGTGCAGGCGTATAATGAAAAGTTATTCTTCCAACCGGTTCCGTACCCTCGGGGCGGTACCGCTCGCAACTCCAGGCCGGTCGTTTCGGCTCATATCACTATGTCAGACACCCAGTTAGCATCCACGCAAACTTCCGCGCCGGCGGTCCGCTTCGAAGATTTCGGACTCTCCGCCGATATTTTGCGCGCGCTTGCCGACCAAGGTTATGTTCATCCGACGCCGATCCAGGCCGAAGCGATCCCCATCGTGCTGCAGGGACGCGACGTAATGGGTGCGGCCCAGACGGGCACCGGCAAGACTGCCGGTTTCTCGCTGCCCATCATCCAGTTGCTGCTGGCGCATGCGAATACCAGCGCATCGCCGGCCCGACATCCGGTGCGGGCGCTGATCCTGACGCCGACCCGCGAGCTGGCCGACCAGGTGGCCGACAACGTGAAAGCCTACTCGCGCCATACGCCGCTGCGTTCTACCGTCGTGTTCGGCGGGGTCGACATGAATCCGCAGACCGCCGCGCTGCGCGCGGGGGTGGAAATCGTGATTGCGACACCCGGGCGCCTGCTTGATCACGTCCAGCAAAAGACCATCAACCTGTCGCAGACGCAAATTTTGGTGATGGACGAAGCGGACCGGATGCTCGACATGGGCTTCCTGCCGGACTTGCAGCGTATCATCAACCTGCTGCCGAAGCAGCGCCAGAACCTGATGTTTTCGGCGACCTTTTCGCCGGAAATCAAGAAGCTCGCGAACAGTTTCCTGAACCGCCCGGTAACCATCGAAGTCGCGCGCAGCAATGCCACCGCCGACAATGTGACACAGGTGCTGTACAAGGTCGGCGACGATACCAAGGCCGATGCTGTCGCGCATATCATCCGCCAGCGTGCGCTGAAGCAGGTGATCGTGTTCTCGAATACCAAGATCGGCGCTTCGCGCCTGGCGCGCCACCTGGAGAAGGAAGGGGTGAAGGCGTCCGCGATTCACGGCGACAAGACCCAGGCCGAACGCATGGCGGCGCTGGAAGCGTTCAAGCAGGGCACGGTCGAAGTGCTGGTCGCCACCGATGTGGCGGCGCGCGGACTCGACATCGCCGAACTGCCGTGCGTGATCAATTTCGACCTGCCGTACAATGCCGAGGATTACGTGCACCGGATCGGCCGTACCGGCCGCGCCGGCGCTTCCGGGGATGCGATCTCGCTGTACACCGAGAAGGACGCGCGGCTGCTGACCGATATCGAAAAGCTGATCAAGCACAATATTTCGCGACTGGAGCTGAACGGTTTCGTGCCGCAACGCGGCGGCGAGCGCCGCAGTCGCCACGAGGAACGCGAGGAGCGCGCGCCGGCCAGCCGCGGTTCGCAGTACAGCCGCAGTTCGCATGCGCCGCGCAAGGAAAAGGTCGACCCCTGGTTCCTGAAACCCTATGAGCCGGCCGAGCCGGCGCCTCGCCAGGAGACCGAGAGTCCGGCGCAAACCAATGCGAAGCCGCAGAAGAACAAGGTCGCGGCATTGCTGGGCGGTACGCCCAAGCGTTGACCCGAGTCCGGGGATTCTTCCTGCCCGCCAGTCTCAATCGTTCCCGAAGCGGCTGGCCCAGGCTGCGGTTGTCCGCTTCCAGAACACGTCCATCGACTCCACATCGTCTATCGGCAAGCCCAGGAACGACGCCGCCCGGCGAAGTTCGGCAAGCGGTTGCGACAAGTCGAGCGCCAGTGCACCGGTCTGCTTCGACAGCTTTTCGCCTGCCGCATTGATGACCACCGGCACATGCAGATAGGCTGGCGTCGGGTAGCCGAGCAAGCGCTGCAGGTAAATCTGGCGCGGTG
>CBIHOK010000057.1:0-21207 GCA_966211575.1 uncultured Noviherbaspirillum sp. | reverse complement strand
CCGCCGCCCACAGCGCCGACTGCGATTCCTTGCCGCCGAAGCCGCCGCCCATGCGTCGGCACTCGACCAGCACGTTGTGCGAATGCAGGCCGAGCGCATGCGCGACGATGTGCTGCATTTCCGACGGATGCTGCGTCGAGCAATACACCAGCATGCCGTTGCCTTCCTTCGGCACCGCATACGAAATCTGGCCTTCCAGGTAGAACTGCTCCTGGCCGCCGACGTACAGCTCGCCCTTGACCTTGTGCGGCGCGCGCTCGAATGCCGCGCGCACGTCGCCGCGCGCCAGATGCATCGGCGGCAGCACCCAGGACTGCGCCTTCTTCGCTTCCTGCGGCGTCAGGACCGCCGGCAGTTCCTCGTAATCGACCTTGGCCGCGCGCGCCGCCCGGCGGGCGTTGTCGTGGGTATCGGCCACCACGATGAAGAGCGGCTGGCCGACGTACTGCACCAGGCCGTCGGCCAGGATGGGATCGTCGTGAATGATGGGGCCGCAATCGTTGGTGCCGGGAATATCCCGCGCGGTATACACGGCGACCACGCCGCGCGCGGCTTTCACCGCGTCGAGGTCGATGCCGCGGATCTTCGCATGCGCCTTCTGCGACAGCCCGAGCGCCGCGTGCAGCGTGCCCTGCAGCTCGGGGAGGTCGTCGGTATAGGTCGCTTCGCCCAGCACGTGCAGCACCGCCGATTCGTGCGGACGCGGCGTGCCGACTTCGGCCCAGACATTCTTGCCGGCCAGATCCTGCTTGATGAACGCTTCGGTTTGCGTATTCATGCCTGCACCTCCTGTTCCAGTGCGTATGCATTCACCGCTGCATTCGGCAACGGTTCGTTCGGCCGGGTCTCCAGCCAGAAGCGGCGCAACAGGTTTTGCGCAGTTTTCATCCGATAGGCGCTGGATGCGCGCATGTCGGTCAGCGGCCGGTAATCCTCCTGCAGCGCGCGCATCGCCTCGTTCAACGCGGTTTCATCCCAGGCGCGGCCGTTGAGCGCGGCTTCCGCCAGCGGCGCGCGCTTCGAGGTGGCGGCCATTCCGCCGAACGCGATACGCGCGTCGCGCACGATGTCGCCTTCCAGGCGCAGCGAGAAAGCCGCGCACACTGCCGAAATATCCTGATCGAAGCGCTTGGCCAGCTTGTAGGTACGGAAATGCCGGTCCGCCTGCGGCAGCGGCACCCGCAGCCCCTCGACGAATTCGCCGGGGCGCAAGTCCTTCTTCTGGTAATCGAGGTAGAAATTTTCCAGCGGCGTCGTGCGCTGGCCGTCCGCGCCGCGCAGCACGATCTGCGCGCCGAGCGCGATCAGCCACGGCGCCGAATCGCCGATCGGCGAACCGTTCGCGACATTGCCGCCGAGCGTGCCGGCATTGCGGATGGGCAGCGAGGCGAAACGCTGCCACAGTTCATGCAGTTCCTTGCCGTAGTGCTTGCAGACCGCCGCATAGGCGTCGTTCAGCGATACCGCGGCACCGATCTCGATATGGCCGTCGCGTTCGGCTACCTGCTGCAGCTCGGCCACCTGGTTGATGTAGATGATGTCGCCCAGCTCGCGCATCTGCTTGGTCACCCACAGCCCGATGTCGGTGGAGCCGGACAGCAGGGTGGCGGCGGGCTTGGCGGCGCGCACCTGCACCAGCTGTTCCAGCGTGAGCGGAATATGGAAGGACTGGCCTTCATGCGTGTAGGTCAGCATTTCGTCGCGCTGCAGCGTGCTCAGCGAGCGGGCCAGGGCGGCGCGGTCGAAGCCGGCGCGTGGCAGCTCTCCCATCCGGGTGGCGGCGTCGATGATCGGCCGGTAGCCGGTGCAGCGGCACAGGTTGCCCGACAGCGCATCGTCGATTTCCTTGCGCGGCGGCTTGCTGCCGTCTTCATGTTTCAGGTACAGGCCCCACAGCGACATCACGAAGCCGGGGGTGCAGAAGCCGCACTGCGAGCCATGGCACTCGACCATCGCCTGCTGCACCGGATGCAGGCAGCCGTCCGGCTGCTTCAGGTCTTCCACCGTGAACAGCGCCTTGCCGTCCAGCGTGGGCAGGAACTGGATGCAGGAATTGACGGCCTTCAATTCGACCGTATTGCCCTTGAGTTCGCCGACCACCACCGTGCAGGCACCGCAATCGCCTTCGGCGCAGCCTTCCTTGGTACCGGTGCAGTGATGGTGTTCGCGCACGTGCTGCAGGATGGTACGGGTGGGCGATGCATCGCTCACCGTCTGCACTTCGCCGCGATAAAAGAAACGTATGGGTTGGGGCATGCTATCTCCGCCTTTTATGGTGCCAACAAATCGTCCGCAGGGATGCGGCCGCTACCGGCAAGGCATGCGACGCGCGCTCTGCCGGATCGTGGTGCTAGGTTAACACCCTGCCTGACGAGAGCCATACGCGAAACGCAATGTCTGGTATCCGCATGCTGCAATATGGATAACGACGGTTGCATGGCGCTCAGTCGCGATGGCTTTTCACCGGATCGATAACGGTTTCCGCCGGCACCGCCAGCGTCAACGATCCATCGTGCAAGAAGCAGGCGCGCCGGTCAGTGGAAATTTCTGATAGCGGGTATACGCGGATGCGTATAAGACATTTCCCGGCTCCCGCCGGTTCGTATTTGGGGGCATTTTCAGCCACATTTGCCTGCCGTAATGAAAACTATAGGCGCCTGCGGATATCATCCTTGCGGCCCCGCGCTATCATTGGCGCGGCCAGAATATTCATCAGGAGACGGGAATGGGAAAGCTGAGTACGCATGTGCTCGACGTAACGCGCGGAAAGCCCGGCGCGGGCGTGAAGATCGCGCTGTACGAGATCGTCGGCGGCGAGCGCAAGCTGTTGCGAAATAGCGTCACCAATAATGATGGCCGCTGCGACGCGCCCTTGCTGCAGGGGGAAGAGATGCGTGCCGGCCGTTACGAGCTGGTGTTCGGCGCCGGCGACTATTTCGCCGCCCAAGGCGAGCAAGTACCGGAGCCGCGTTTCATCGACCAGGTGACGATAGCATTCGGCATCGCTGATCCGGCACAGAATTACCATGTGCCGCTGGTGGTGTCGCCGTGGGCGTATTCGACGTATCGGGGTAGTTGAAGACTGTGCGTTTGCAGCTTTCGGGCGATCCCAGGCGAAGATGGATCTGTGGGATTTCTCGAAAGCTTTTCCCGGTTTAGGGAAGGACTAACCCTGTTCAAGCTTTCCTTGATCCGCCGAGCCCATTGTTCAAAATAGCGCGGGACGAAGGCACCACTATCAGACGTCAGCCAGCTTCCATCATTGCTGATTGTTGGAGTTTTTGAGATTGCATGCGAAATGCAATCCCGGTGAGGGACGATGAAGAGTTTTTCGCCATTCCAAGTTTTTAAATCTCACCTACCCCTTTCGTCGGTGTATCTGGCTTTGCAAGATTGAATAAGCGAGGATCGGCTAATAAATTTCGCACATTTTCTTGAAACGCGTTTTTAAAAAATTGAGGAATGCTGCTGGAAATCACCTCTTGTGCCGAGTATGATCCATCGGTAAATGCTTCCATGACAACTTTTCTGCTGGATTTGCTGTAGATCTGCCAGCGCATACGCATATATGTCGATCCCTTTAGCTGACTTGTTATGCCTATGTCAGCACTGGGACTACCCGAAAAGGGAAAACATACATTTGTTTCTAACTTTTCGATGGCACCCGCTACAAGCAGATCTGCCTCCTTGATTGTGGGATCAGCAAACAAAGCTGACGGGTCGCCAGCAACCTTATAGTGCATTTTGGTGAACTCTTCGCGAAACCCAGCGGCAAGTTCATCATGAGTGAGATTGATTCGTCCCCCGCGCCAATTGACCGACTCACCCTTAAAGCAGCCCCAGCCGTACTGAATATTCATAATTCGGTCACCTAAGGGAATTCGAGTTGCTACCTTCGTTAGTAGAAACGTCTTTGCTTCTGGCGAAGTAGGTCCATCAATCGGAGCTTTTTTTATTGCAACGGTTGTAGGTTGAACTGTACAACCAGTGAGAGTAGCGATCGCGATTGCTAAGATTGAGATAAAGACTTTCATGTCTTGTTCACCGATGAATTGAAATTTGGTTTTATCGTGTTGGTCGCGCAATGAAATAGCTTGGCACTACGCGTCGTTCGAGCAACATATGTCTGTGTAGTGACGATATTAATGAGCAAGTGTTATTCATTGTCGCCCCCACCTTTGCATAACCTCAAAGTTCAGGATGATTCCCTACCCGGAGCGGTAAAGCCTGTTTGGGTATCCGGCCTGCGCTACGTGGCCTATGTTTGTATCTTCCGGCATCTGCACACCCCGGCTACTGCTGAAACGCGATCGTTCGCACGGCCGAGGGCTTGCCCAAAAATTCAACGAGCTTGCCCTGGTCTGAAAACCGGAGGTCAACAGTCACATCTTCCGCCGCCGTCCAATATCTCCACGTCGAAGCGGTCAAATCCGGAGTGTCGTTCGGCGACGGGTACCCGATGGCCATGGCGACCTGTTCCCGAGTCATTCCAATGAAGACGCGGCCGGCACCCACGGCAGACCGGACATCTGACGGCCACGAGTTCAACGTCGCCCGGGGATCGCTCGAAACGACGATGCGGTGGATCCATCGCAGCGTGTCTTTCTCGGTTGCCGCGGAATCGTCGCGTAGCCCGAAGTCGGTCCCGCCGATGGTTCCGTAAACGTAGAACTTTCTCCTGACGGAAGTGAGCTTGATTGCTTCTCCCGCGGGGACCAGGTCTCCCCCCTGAACGTTGTTACTGGAAATCCAACCCCCATCGGAGCGGAGGTTGCAGCAGGTATATCCGGCAACAGGCTCACTCAGCGGTATCGCGGCGCATCCGGCGAGCAGTAGGCTTGAAGCGGTAGCGAGGGCGATGATCGGCACACTGAGAGAGAACGGGAATTGACGCATGATGTTATGGCTCCAAGTTGTTTGGCGCAGCTTCTATGATGAGATTTGCGCGATGACGCTGTGCTCCGGGGATGCGTTGCAACTCCGGATTACCACCATGCTCTGGCACTTGAATCCCGGCCGCTTTTCGATCCAAGTTAAATGCACGAACCCATGGGACACGAGGAAGCAGGCAAGAATAGGCTGGGGTGGCACGCCCGATTGCTAAAAATGCCGCTGTATCTTGCCATGTATAAACTGTTGCCACAATATCCAGTTTATGGGAGGCGCTTGTACTTGGATATGAGCGGAGGTGTGTCGCTACAAGGTGCCGGGATTCCGACGCAAGCGCCGTCTACAAGAAATGCGATCCTGCAGTCGGAAGGCGATGTCGCGCGAATTTGAGATGCCGAGCCGGTCATCCGCCGCCTGGTGATGATGGCTGCTGGAAGGTGTGTACCGGGTCATGGGGGGAAGGCGAGCGCCCGAGTCAGGCCCCCCGCGAAGCAGCATCCGTCTGGAGGATGTCAGGCGTCGCGATCCAGAATTTGCTTGAGCACCACCGCCTCGTTGTGCAACTGGTCCCTGGCTGCATACACGAGGGTGACGTCCCCCTGCCGTGAAAGCGTTCGAAGCGTGGCCAACGCCGGATTGTTCTTCAGTTCGGCGCGATATCGCTTCTTGAATTCGGACCATTTCTCCGGGTCGTGTCCGAACCATTGGCGGAGTTCGGTGGACGGAGCGACATCTTTCAGCCAGAGATCAATTCCGGCTTTGACCTTTGCCAATCCCCGCGGCCAAAGCCGATCGACGAGAATGCGCTCGCCATCGGTCGCGGCCGGTGGTTCATACGCTCGCTTCAACATGACGCTCATGACTGTCTCCCATGTGGCACTGAGATGCTAGCTTACCTGAACCGAAGCTGACAGGAGGCAGCGGCAAGTCAGGCGACGGCCCACCTGGTAAACGGCTCCCTTAATCATCGGTGAGGTAGCCCCGGTCGACGTAGCTCTGCTCGTTCTGGAAGATGGCCATGGCCGTTGTCATGCGCCTGAAGCCGAGGCTCTTGTAGAAATTTTCCTTGCCCGGCACGCTGTAGAGGATGATTCGCTTGTGTTGCGACGACTGATTCACCAGCTTGGAAACGATAGCCTTGCCCAGGCCTTTTCCCTGGTACTCGGGCAATAGCGCCACATCGCAGATATAGGAGCATTCGCAACCGTCCGCCAGCGCACGACCTGCGCCAACGAGACGGCCATTGTGCCTGATGAACCACCGATAAAGGCTGTTGGAAAACGCCACGCGAAGCTTGTCTGGATTCTTCTTCCCCAGAGGCGCGCGCTCATACAGGTCCTCCAATTCAGACCAGTCGATGTTCTCTATGGACTCGTTCCATTCGTAGTGCATGTGCATTTTGCAGCCACCCGATACCTGAATTAAGTCGAGCCGCAAAACGGCTACGGATTGAATTGTCAGCGCCCGCTCTTGATTCTGGAGTAGCTCGCTGGGAGCCTTTCTCCGGTTTCTCGTAATAAGAGTTTGCCATGCCGGACTGAGATCACGTAGATAAAAGGCGGCAGCGCATTGCGCTTCGGGGTGATTGTGAGTACGCAACCGCGCAGCTCCCATGAAGCGTCAACCAAATCCGGGCGCTCGTGCAGCCAGGAGTTGAATGTATGGGCGGTGGTGCTCCTGGATAGCTCGAATTGTTCGAAGAAACCATTACCATCCGAAGATTCCCAGGCGCCCAGTATTTGTCGCTCCTGACATGGTTCGGCAGCGGCCGCCAGGCCGGACACGAGAAGAAAAACGAGAGCAATGACCTGGCGCATCACAGCCCTCATGTTACAGATCATCAGCGAGCGCCCTCAAGCGCAGGCGAGAATGCATCGGCATGTCAGGTAAGGCGCTTCTCCATCGCACGGCATACTGCCAGATGCAGTGTACCGACAGTTACTGCCTTCACATTTTCCGGATCCAGCCCGAAAAGACGATGGATCAGCCAAAACAGATTCATTCCTTCACTGTGGAAGAGGCGTTCCCCTTCCCTCAAATCAAACGCTTCTCCAAGGCTGCCATCGCTCCCCGAAAACAAGATGCCGAATCGCCTTTCAATCGCCTGTATCAGTTCACAACCATCGTCACCCGTAATGCCGAGGTCATTTTCCAGGAACGACGATTCTGTAATTTCCTGCTTTGGCGATATGCCCTGGTGTTCGCGAATAAACGCAATGAGTTCGTCGATGGAGATGGTCGGGTTCATTGAGCTCAACCGTGGGGAATCCGCGTAGCCCGGCGCAGCGAGTAGTCAGGCATAAGCCTGTAGCAGCAATGCCGCTCCAACTACGATCAAGCCGCAATGCACGCAAACGATGAAGGTGTGGCTATTGAACCGGTTGTTTGCTGCGCGACCAGCGAAAATGGCGACAACAATGATCGGCAAGGCAAGCAGATAGTAACGGGTTACGGTCGAGACCCACAAACCTCCCGCCCAATAGCCGAACATGACGACAATGCTGGCAGGAAGAAAGTAGCCTTGCAAAGTTGCGCGAAACTGCTGCGGAGACCAGCGGCGAAGCGTGCCGAAAGCCACCAGTGGAGGACCGTTCATGCCGTACGCCCCGCCGAGTATGCCCGCTACAAAGCCAAATACGGGAGCCAGCCTGTCTGATGTGAGCGCTACAGGCGATTTGTTGAGCAGGCAGAATACGGAAAACACGATGATGACGAATGCAAGAACAGTCTTTACGACAGTTTCCGGCACGGCGGCCAACAGCCAAAGACCAATGGGTATGCCAAAACACGTGGACGCAAACAGCAGTCCCGCACTTCGGAATTGCACATGACACCAATCTTGAGCAAGCGCAACCAGCGCAACGGTAATTGACACAAGCACGGCAACGGGAGCGGCTATCTCTATTGGCATGATGAGTGCCAAGAGCGGAACCGCAACCAAGGCTTCACCGAACCCAAATGCCGAGCGAATGAATGTTGCGAGAAAGATTATCGCCATTACTAATGTGAGCATTCGGATGCCGAGATTTTTCGTGGTTCGATCGTCGTAAATTTAACGTAGAAGTGACCGGCGGACAGTAGGCGGGCGAAAGCCAGTCTATAGAACGTTCGCTTCGACTGCCATGTCAGCTCTCACCGCCCGGAACCTTCAAAAGATGTTCAGTCCGAAGGAACTCGCGCAACTCAGACTCCAGCCGGTCCTTGATCTCGTGAATCTTTCGAAAACCTTCTTCCTTCTCGGCGTGAAACGCTTCGTCATAGTTCTTCTTCCTCATGACCCGCCTGAAAGCATTGAACGCATCCTGAGCTTCACCATGTACTGTCAGAATGTGCGAAGGAAGAACAAGTCGATAGCGACCTTCCAGGCGCGCAGTGTCCACGAGGTATTCATCCAATTCCGCAAAGAAGTCGTCTTTCGTTTTCTTAGTCGTGCCATCCGGCAGGCGGATTGCGTCGGCATTTGCAGCATGCTGACACGCGCGATAATGGCGATAGAAGCTCTGGTAAAACTCCAGCAAGAGCTCTAAATGTCGTTCATACGAGGATTTCTGAAGTGACAGCTCGTGCGTGATTAAGGCCAGCTGGCGGGAGAGTTCCGATGACTCCCGCTGTAGCGTACGTTTGCAAAAGAGATCCGCGAGGAAATAGAGCAGCGCGCCGACGACAACTGCCCAACCTCCAAAGGCGGCCAACATTGAAACGACAAAGGCTGACCAGTTTTCAACGGATATCTGCATATCTGTGAGAGCTAACGTTTGAATTCACAGGTCTGCGCGGCTTCTCGCGCAGGTCCGGTGGAATGATGGGGGGCATCAGCCAAAGTGCTCTCCAGAAAAACCTTGAACAAACAGGAGCATCATTTGGACTTGTTCTTTGTTGTACTCGCCGAACTCTCCATGAGCGGCTTTGTTTCGAATATGCGCCCAAGATGTAATTTGCTTTTGGACGAGCTTCGAATAGATTTCTTGCTTGGCAAGCTCGACATTCAGCGGTTCAATTGTCATTGACTTACCGGAAGGTTGGGTAAGAGATATTCCATTAGCCTCGGCAAGTTTGCGGAGGCCATCTTCAAGAACACTACCGATGATCACAGCCGCAGCATCTTTATACCCACCCTGAAGAAGGTACTCACCCATTTCCAAAAAATCGGCAAAGACATCGGCCTGCACTAGGTTTTTGAAGTGAACGAGAAGACCATTTTTGAGGTCGTGCCGAATTGCTTCTGCTACTCCTACCATCTGGGAAAAATGTCCATTCCATGCACTGTGAAGATTGTAGAAGTTAACCGTTGATAGGGCCGACGAATATGACTCGAAGTGTTGGCTTTTCTCTCCATAAAGACGACGAACTAATTGTCCGAGCCGAGTGACCCAAGTTGTGGCTGCAATTAGCTGTTCTCCCTTAATGGTATCGTCTAGCGATTGAATGATGCGAAGAAGAGACATCCCCGTATCAATCAAATCGTCGACCTCTCCCTGAATTTTCTTGTCGAGTCGGTTCATAGCGCAATCCTTGATGTCCAACGTTTAGGTTGGCCGGCACAGCGAGGCTGTGTCTGGGTTAAGTGACAAGTTAAATTGAATTGCATGCTAAACCTCCACCTTCGCCCTGAAATTCCATAGCTTCCTTGAAGTTTTTTAGCGACTGAGCCTGCTTCTCTGGAGAGTTCCTAAAAGATGCTCTATCCCACTTCTCAAAGGCATTAGATGCAATGCTTACTGATGGGCTACCGCCATAGTTTCCTGACTCAATGTGGATAGTGACGACATAACTGCCTTCCCGATACTCAATGGTAAATCGGTCTGCCGTCTGACCCACTGCAGCAAAATAATTCTCAGCTTTGAATGAAGTGAGTCCCCTTTGGCAGTCATTCTGGAGCAATGGTGTGAAGTTTGATGTAGCGAAAGACGAATTAATCCAAAGAGATAACAGCGCAATTGCCAAAGTTATAGATCTCATTGTGACTCCAGTGATATCAACTTCAAATAGAGTAAAGAGTTTGCCTAGCCTGGGGATCCGTCCGCCTATCCTGGCTTGACTACGTGTCTGCAATCGTTACTGCCCCTGACTTCCAGACATTCTCCGTATCTAAACGCCGTCCTAAATTACTGAAAGGCGGGCAGGCTTTGCGATGCTGGGCTTTTCTCTTCTTATCTGAATCCGACCATCCAAGCAGGCAACCTCGCTAACGATTGTATTGCTGACAAGCACCATAGCTTACGGGCCGAGTCCGGGTCTGTCCATTAAATCGGAGCGTACATCCGACTTAATGAATCGAAACTCCCATGAATATGGGAATCAGAAAAATCAACGTAACTGAAATGGCGAAGTCAAGCTCCGCCCAACTGGTGTCACTCACGTTGACTCCGTCAGCCGAATTCTTGCCGGTCGCTTTTAGTGTAATTTAATTGCAGCCGACTCCCCCCGAATAGCTTGTTTTAATCACTCCGATTCTCGGCAGGTACGTCGGTAGATGCGTGCGCAACAGTACGCTCCGCATCAGCCGTGATACTTCATCAACGAAACTTTCCCCCTCAAAAGTGTACTAATAGTAAGAATCGCTTTATCAAGGGCAACCCGCCGCCGGCCGATGCGCCGCCGTGGTCTGTTGCATTGCGCCTGCCCGCTCCGGCAAAGGCGAGGGCATTTCCCCTTTCCGGACAGCGCGGTCAACCATCATGAACACAAGAAGGAAAGGCAGACAATGAGACTGGAAGGACGCATCGCGCTCGTCACCGGCAGCGCACAAGGCATCGGCAAGGCTATCGCGCTGCGTATGGCGCAGGAGGGCGCCGACCTCGTAATCCATGACTTGACCAAAGAGCGCTGTGCGCAGACGCTGGAGTTGGTGCAGGCGACCGGCCGCCGCGCCTGCGTGGTGGCGGGCGACATCAGCAAGGTGGAGGACGACAACCGGCTGATCGAGGAGGCGGTGCGGCAGATGGGCCGTATCGATATCCTGGTCAACAATGCCGGCATCGAAAAGAACGCGCCGTTCTGGGATACCACTGAAGAGGAGTACGACCGCGTGCTGCACGTGAACCTGAAGGGCGCGTTCTTCGTGACCCAGGCGTTTGCTCGCCATGCGCGCGAAGCCGGGCGCGGCGGCAAGGTGATCAACATCAGTTCGGTGCATGAAGAGCTGCCGTTCCCGCACTTCAGCAGCTATTGCGCGAGCAAGGGCGGCATGAAGATGATGATGCGTAACCTGTCGATAGAACTCGCGCCGTTCGGCATCACCGTCAACAACATCGCGCCCGGCGCGATCGAAACGCCGATCAACGCCCACCTGCTGAACAGCCCGGAACTGCTGACCGGTTTGCTGAACAACATTCCGCTCAAGCGCCTCGGCAAGCCGGACGATGTGGCCGGCGTGGCGGTGTTCCTGGCGTCGGCAGATGCCGACTACATCACCGGCAGCACGCTGCGCGTCGACGGCGGGCTGATGTGGAACTACGCCGAGCAATAGCGGCAGGCTGCAGGACGAGGCGGCGATACCGGTCCTGCGATTCACTCACCATTCCTCGCAAAGGAGTCCGATGACGAATTCACCCAGTGTCCGTGCATCCGATCTGCAGGAGGCTGCGAAACCCTTGCCCGCGCCGCTGGCGCCCGGCACGCATGAAGACGCCAAGCGCAAGCTGGCGGCGGTGCCGCCGGCCGATACGCTGACGCCGGCCGACCGCTACCAGGAATTGTTCGTCGACGTCCAGTTGAACAGCGTGTTCGCCGACAGCAAGACGTTCGTCGATTGCCTGCCTCGGAAACATCCGGAAGCGATCCTGGCTGCCTATCGCCAGCAGAAGGGCAGATCCGGCTTCGACCTGAAGGCCTTCGTGCATGGACATTTCGCCGCGGAGACGGTGCCGTCCAGCCATTACGTGTCCGATGCCAACGAGCTGCTGCTGGGCCATATCGATCGCCTGTGGCCGGTGCTCACCCGCCATCCGCACGAGCATCCGCCGCTGTCGTCGCTGCTGCCGCTGCCGAATTCCTACGTGGTGCCGGGCGGTCGCTTTGCCGAGATGTATTACTGGGATTCGTATTTCACGATGCTGGGGCTGGCCGCGAGCGGGCGCAAGGATCTGCTGCATGCGATGGCGGAGAACTTCGGCTACCTGGTCGATACCTACGGCCTGATTCCGAACGGCACCCGCACCTATTACCTGAGCCGCTCGCAGCCGCCGGTGTTTGCGTTGATGGTGGAATTGTTCGAGGTCGATGGCGTCAAGCCCGAGTTGCATTTCCTGCCGCAGCTGCGGCGCGAGCATGCATTCTGGATGGAGGGGGCCGACGACCTGGAGCCGGGGCAGGCGGCGCGCCACGTGGTGCGCCTGCCGGATGGCGCGCTGCTGAACCGCTACTGGGACGAGCGCGACACGCCGCGCGAGGAATCCTACCTGGAAGACGTGGTGACGGCACGCCGCTCCGGAAGGCCGGCGCGCGAAGTCTATCGTGAGCTGCGGGCCGGAGCGGCTTCCGGCTGGGATTTCAGTTCGCGCTGGCTGGAACCGGGCAAGGCGCTCCCCAGCATCCGCACCACCTCGATCCTGCCGATTGACCTGAACAGCCTGCTGTACAAGCTGGAAACCAAGATCGCGCAGTTGAGCCAGGCCTGCGGGGAGCATGCCTGCGCGGCGGAGTTCACCGCCAGGGCGGATGCACGCCGGGAGGCAATCGAGCGCTACATGTGGAATGAGGAACAGGGTGCGTTCTTCGATTTCGACTGGCGGCTGGGAAGCATGCGCGCCAACCTCACCGCGGCGGCGGCCGTACCGCTGTATGTGCGGCTCGCCACCGCCGCCCAGGCCGAGAAGCTGGCTGCCACGCTCACCGCGCGCCTGCTGGTTGACGGCGGCCTTGCCACCACCGAGATCCACAGCGGCGAGCAATGGGATCGGCCGAACGGCTGGGCGCCGCTGCAATGGCTCGCAGTGCGCGGCCTCGCACGCTACGGGCAGCATGTGCTGGCCCACGAGATCGCGTCGCGCTGGTTGCATGTGGTGCGCAGACTGTATCGCCGCGAGCGCAAGCTGGTGGAGAAATATGTGATGCGCTTCGACCAGAACGGCGAAGCGATCGGTGGCGGCGGCGGCGAATATCCGCTGCAGGACGGTTTCGGCTGGACCAATGGCGTCACGCGCCGGCTGTTGGAGCAATACACCGCGCACGAAGCCGACTAACCGTTCCCCGGGCCCGCAGCGGGTTAAATATGGGCGTCAGTATGGACGGCAAAATACTTGCTACCTCGACCGGAACGTCTTGTGCCAAAAGCGCGACCGGCGCCATGATTTGAGATGAATCGCCATTCGGCATTCGTGAGCTTTTTTAAGAGAGTAATTTTTAGCTTTGCCAAGCTGCGGCGACAAGTCCGCCGATGTAACACGCGGCAGCCAGCGCCAGTCCGCGCAACGGCGTGCTGAACCAGTAGAGCCGGGCCAGCGTCAGCTTGGACAGGAGCAGCAGCAGGCCGAGCGCTGCGATGAATGGCGTATGAAACAGGAATCCCGGCTGTGCCAGTGCGAGGTAGCCGTACAGGAAGCCGAAGAACAGCGCGCCGATGCTGTGGCTGACGTGGAAGCCGACGGTGGCGCGCCAGTAGGTGGTTTCGGCACTGATCACGGGAGGAACCTGCTGCAGTCGCGCCGAAAGTTCGCGGTCGCGCGGGTGAAGCTTGTGCGAAAAATAGGTCAGGTAAAGATGGCCCGCGCCGAGCACGAAGACGAGGACGGCGCTGGCAAGAATCAGGGTTTGGGCGAGGGGCATGGCCTGGTTTCGAGAAGATGGAGAGCGGCGCGCTACGATAAGCCGGTGGCGGCGTCGGCTGACGACGGCATAGCTGCCGCTTTCCTCGCCTGAGCCGCGAGCGCAAGTTGACGTGCAATCAGAAACAGCGGGAACATCACGCTGATAGCGATCGCCGCAGACAGCAAGATGTACACGGCAACGAACCGGATGTTCAGCCGGCGCGCTTCCATCACCATGAAGATGCAGGCCGCGATGGTCAGCATCAGCAGGTCGTTCGAAAACGAGGCGGCCGCCGGATTGGAATAAGCTGCTTGAAAAAACTCGCGTGTCATCGATGCATGCGGCTGCGCGATGAAGGCCAGGTTATTGCTCCATGTCGCCACCAGCGCGATCACGGCGATAACCAGGTAGGCGAGGCAGAGGAATTTGTCGCGGCGGTTCATGCGCGCCTCCCTTCATGCATGTCGTCCAGGTTCGCGGCGCCGGGTAGCCGCGCATGCACGGTGGCGATCACGCCGTGGCGCGGGCGCAGGGTGATGCTGGCCTGCATGCCGATGTCGTGCGCCGGATCGAGCTTCCAGTCGAAGCGCTGGGCGATCGCAGCCAGCAGCAATACCGCTTCCATCATCGCGAAGTTGCTGCCGATGCAGAAGCGCGGTCCGCCGCCGAACGGAAAGAATGCGTACTTGTGGCGCTCGCGGTCGAAGGCCTCGGTCCAGCGGTCGGGGTCGAATTGCATCGGATTCGGATACCAGCGCGCATCCTGGTGGATCGCGAAGATCGGGACGATGATGCGCGCCTTCTTCGGCAGCAGGTAGCCGTCCAGCTCAAACGGTTCCGCCACCGAGCGGGCCACCGCGTAAGCCGGCGGGTACAGCCGCATCGTTTCGTCCAGCACCTTGCGCGTGAAAACCAGCTTCGGTACATCGTCCGGCGTCGGCGTCCGGTTGCCGAGAACGGCGTCGATTTCCGCCCGCATCCTGAGCGCCACCTGCGGATGGCGTGCCAGCGTGGTGGTGGTCCAGGCCAAGGCATTGGCGGTGGTTTCATGGCCGGCGCCGAGCAGCGTGATCATTTCGTCCACGATTTGCCGGTCGCTCATGCCGGTTTCGGCCTGCGCCGCCAGCAGCCACGACAGCAAGTCGTCGCCTTCGCCGGAACGCCGGGATTCGAGATGGAGGCGCACACGGCGGCGTGCGGCCCGGGCGGCGCGCCAGGCGCGCAAGTTGCCCGGCGTCGGCACGGCCATCGGAATCGGAAGCCCGGTGAGCAAGCGCTCGTAGCGTTCGACGAACACGTCGAGCGCGTTGCCGAAAGCGTCGGCATCGACGCGGCCTTCCATGCCGAACAGGGTCTTGCAGACGATGCGCAGGGTCAACGCGGTGAGATCCTCGCTCAGGCAGCGTCGCTCGCCGGAGCGCCAGCCGTCCAGCATTTCGGTGGTGTAGCGCACCATGGTCTCGCCGTAGGCGCGGATGCGCTCGTGATGAAAGGCCGGCGTCAGCTTGCGGCGCTGGTTGCGCCAATGCTCTCCCTCGTTGATCAGCAAGCCCTTGCCGATCAGCTTCCGCCATTGCTGCAGGTCCCACGGCTTGCGTAGCTTGTCCGCATGGTCCTGCAAGACTTCCTTGACCAGGCGCGGTTCATTCACCTGGTAGACCCGTATCGGGCCGACGCGATAGTAGCAAAGGCCCGGATATTCGTGCGCGCACAGGCGCATGAAACCCATCAGGTCGCTTTTCAACTGGGTGGCGTTGCCGGCCAGGCCGGTGCCGGGCGGGCCAGGGGGGAGAGCAATGCGGTTCATAGGGTCTTTGGGTCGTGGAATCGGGCCCGGCGCGGCGCGCCGGAACATGGCCGAAGCTGCAGCTTCGAGTGCTTTCAGCCTGACTGGCTCGATGATGCCGGGCGCCTTGCCTCCGGCACTGCGTTGCGGTTCCTTGTCATGGCCCCGCCATGCCGCGTCACCACGCCTTGTTCCGAAGGCAATCCACCTCGGCCTCCTCTGAGCCAGTCAGACTGAAAGCACTCTAGCCGACGCCGTTCGGGAATAATTGTATCAATCCGACAAGTTTTGCCGTGCCGGGATGAATAGCCGGTTGAATTCCGGTTGCGGTATCCGGTACAGCCAGTAGGCAGGGTCGTCGCCGGCAATCTTCTGCACCAGCTGCAGCGGCGGCAGGCCGCTGAGGTCGGCGAAATCGCGGTGCATGTGGGCTTGGTCGTAGTAGCCGGATTCGTGCGCGATGCTGGTCAGATCGCCCCAGCCCACCGAGGGCTGGAGCAAGCGCGGCAGGGTCAGGCCGAAGCGGACGATGCGGCGAAGTTCGCGCAAGGACAGGCCGAACGCCTGCTGCACCTTGCGCTCCAGCTGGCGCTCGCCGATCCCGAAATCAGCGGCCAGCTGCAACACGGGGAAAAACACCTTGTGATGGGCGGCAGCCAGCGCAGCGCCGATTCCGCTTCGCTTCCGGCTTCCGCAGACGGAAAGCAGGAACTCCTGCAGCAGATCGACGCAGTCGGGAAGGGATGGCGCCGTGTCGATGCGCCGCAGGAAGGCATCGACCGAAGACCGGTCACACACCTCGTACATGTCCACTGAGCGGGCGCTTACTTGCGCGGGTGCCACGTTCAGCGCCTGCTGCAGGGCGCCGGGCCGAAACATCACGAAGACGCCGCTCGTGCCTGGTTCGGCCACGGCGTGGCGCGGCGACATGATTGCGCCGTTCAGCGTGAACCGCGGCAACACGGTGCGGCTGCCGTCCGGATTGATCACCGCTCCGCTGCCGCGCGTGGCCAGCATCAACGCCGGGCAAACGCGCGCCGGCAGGCGTGACTCGCAGGCCTCGTATTCGACTGCGAGGAAATGCATCAGCAGCGGGGCGAGTTCGGGGCAGGGTTCGATGATGTGAAGCCGCATGGAGACAAAGGGGAAGCAGGTCGGGCTTGCTCTTTTGACGCTGTTTCAGTGCTATTCGTGCGACAAAAAAGTTGTGTATCGTGCAAGCGTACTTCAGCCCCGTTGCGGTGGCAATTGTCCTGTGATGCTTCCGCTGGTCACTCCTGGTTTCGGAGCAGGCGCCAAACCTTCAGGATTCGGCGCCCGCAATGCCGGCTCAGGAAATCACTCGAGCGGCGCGTCCGAAGGCGGCTGGCGCATGCTCACTGCCATCCGGTTCCACGCATTGATCTGCGCGATCGCCCAACTCAGTTCGACGATTTCCTGATCATTGAAGTGCTCTTTCAGTGCCGAGAAGTCCGCATCGTGATCGCCGTGATGGCCGGCGATTTTCGTCAGCGACTCGGCCCAGTTCAGCGCCGCGCGTTCGCGGTCGCTGTAGAAGCCGGTTTCGCGCCAGGTCGAGAGGCTGTTGATGCGTTGCCAGGTCTCGCCGTGCTTGCGCAAGTCGCGGGCGTGCATGTCGAGGCAGAAGGCGCAGCCGTTGATCTGGGAAACGCGGGTCTGCACGAGTTCGATCAGGGCTGTGCCCAGCGTGGATGTGGCGGTGGTGGCGTTGACGGCGGCCATGGCTTGATAAGTCTTGGGCGCGAGTTTGATCCAGGGCAGTCGGGCTTCGTTCATGATTTCTCCTTAGGGGTTATGTTGCTTCCACCCATAAGACGGCTATCGGCCCGGCTTTGTGACAGCACCCATCAGCGGTTCAGGGATGCGGCCAGGCGTGCAAGCTTGTCCGGATTGCGCTGCGTGTGAATGCGAACGATCCGTTCACCGTCCGTCTCGAAGGACTGCACCGATTCAAGAATGCCGTCGACGAAGCGCAGCGCTCCCCATTCGCCATTGATGATCGCCAGTTCGATGCGCAGAGCCCCTTTGTGGCGCAGGCTGATGGCGAGATAGAGCTGCGCGATGCGCTGACCGCCCAGCAGCGGCTTGCCGAAACTGGGTACCTTGCCGCCACCGTCGGAGATGAGTTCGGCATCGTCCGCCAATATGGATTTCAGCGCCGCGAAGTCGCCGCTGGCGGCGGCATCGGCAAAGCTGCGCAACAACCGCAGGTGGGTTTCGGGCGGGACTGCATAGCGTGGCCGCGTGTCGCGCAATTGCGTCTTGGCACGGTGTACCAGCTGGCGGCAAGCAGCTTCGCTTTTGCCAAGCATGCGGGCCAGTTCGTCGTAATCGGCATCGAACACTTCGCGCATCAGGAAGGCGGCCCGCGCTTCGGGTGCCAGGCGCTCGAGCACCGTGAGGAAGGCGACCGACAGGTCGTCGGCGCGTTCCAGCAGTTGCTCGGGCGTGGCGGGGGAGTCGGTGAGGACCGGCTCGGGCAGCCAGGTGCCGACGTAGTGTTCGCGTTGCACCTTGGCAGTGCGCAGCCGGTCGATGGCGAGGCGCGTAGTGACGGTGACCAGCCAGGCCTCGGCGCTGTCGAGCGCCGTGTCTGCTGCCTCGTGCCAGCGCAGCCAGGCATCCTGCACCACCTCTTCGGCTTCGGCGCGGGAACCGAGCATGCGATAGGCAATGCCCAGCAGGCGAGGGCGGAGTCGTTCGAAAGTGTGAATAAAGGGATCCATGTTCTCCCTTAGACGTTCAGGCGCCCGGTTTTGTGACAGCAGTTCTCCGCTCTACAGCTTCGCATCCTTTTTCAATTGCCGTACCGCCCCCACCATCGCGACGAATGCCTTGGTGCACGGCGTGCCGTTGGCCAGCATCGCTTGCGCCTGCTCATACTCGCCAAGGTTGATCTGCCGTGCCACCTTTTCGACTTCCGCATGAAACGCATCGTGCGCTTCGACGCAGGGGCCGAAGCTTTTCACGAAGGGGAATTTGCGTTCGCCCTCGCCGTGCAGCCAGTTGCCGAGCGTGCAGGCATCGACTTTTCCCACTCCCTTCGGGTCGAGCTGGTGCTTGCCGGCGATGGCTGCGAGCAGTTTCGGTTTCAGTTCGGCATCTTTTGCCAGCGCTTCTTCCAGATTCATGCTGCCTCCCTTGTTCTGATTTGCGGCTTTGTCGTTGTCCGGCCATGGAACCCTGCTGGGGGGATTCATCATAGCAGGCCGGGTTTACGCGCGTAAACCAACCGACGTCGGAGCGCGCCAACAAGATTCGGCCGGCACGCCATCCGGCCTGTCCTCGTTCAGCAGCGCAATGAATTCGGACCCCGGCATCGGACGCCCGAGCAGGAATCCCTGGGTCTGGTCGCAGTGCAGCTCCTGCAGCAGCGCCAGTTGCGCCGGGGTTTCGACGCCTTCGGCAACGACTTCCATGTTGAGCGAATGGGCAAGACGGATGATGGCGGCGACGATGGTGCGGCCCTTTGCGGTATCGGTCAGGTTGCTGATGAAAGATTGGTCTACCTTCATCTGCTGTACGCCGAACCGCTGCAGATAGCTGAGGCTGGAGTAGCCGGTGCCGAAATCGTCGATCGCCAGTTCGAAGCCGGCGCGCTGCAGCTTTTCGATGGTGCGCATCGTTTCTTCCGCGTTCTGCATCGCCACTGTTTCCGTGATCTCGAACATCAGCATGTGCGGCGCAACGTGATGGCGGGCGGCGACGGCGACGATATCGTCGACCAGTTGCGGCGAGCGCAACTGGATCTGCGACAGATTGACCGCGATCCTGGTGGCCTTCAGCCCGGCGGCACCCCACTCCTGGAGCTGGCGGCAGACTTGCTCGATGACCCAATGGCCGATGCCGGAGATCTGCCCGGAACGTTCGGCGATCGGTATGAATTCGGCCGGCGAAATCAGGCCGAGCTGCGGATGCAGCCAGCGCAGCAGGGCTTCGGCACCCCGTATCCGCTTGCTGTTGCAGTCGAACTTGGGCTGGAACAGCAGGAAGAATTCCCGGTTGCGCAGCGCCGCCGGCAGGCTGCGCTGTATCTCGATGGCGCGCCTGGTCGACGTGTTCATCGATCCTTCGAAGAAGCGATAGTTGTTGCGGCCGCTGGTCTTGACTTCGTACATCGCCGCATCTGCATGGCTCAACAGCTCGTCGGGGCTGGCGCCGTCGTCGGGAAACAGCGCAATGCCGATGCTCGGCGATATCCGCATGCCGGCATGCTCGGACAGGAAGTCGGCCTGGAAGCATTCGAACAGCTTTTCCGCGATATGACCGGCCATGCCGGCGTCGGGGAGATGATCGACCAGGACGACGAACTCGTCGCCGCCCAGCCGTGCCACCGTGTCTTCCTTGCGCACGCATTGGCGCAGGCGCTGTGCCAGCTCTTTCAGCAGCGCATCGCCGACCGCGTGGCCGAGCGAATCGTTGATGGCCTTGAAACCGTCCAGGTCGATGAAATAAACGGCGAAGCGCTGTTCGCTGCGTTCGGCGCCGTCGATCGCGTGCTGCACCCGCTCGAACAGCAGCAGGCGATTCGGCAAGCCGGTCAGCGCATCGTGCGTGGCCTGGTGCTGCAGCGCTTCATTGACGTTCTTGAGCGATTCGATGAATGCATTGGTACGGATTTCCAGGCGCGCGTCGAGCACGGACAGCACCAGGGTGATCGTCAGTATGCTGCAGGTGGCGCCGACGATGGTGACGGCCAGCCAGTTGGCGCTGATGTCGGCGGCGGCGGTGCAGATCGAGTTCGCCGGAAAATTCGCGGCCGCCATGCCGGTGTAGTGCATGCCGGCGATCGCGCCGCCCATTACCAGTGCCGCCGCCAGCCGCCGGCGTTGCGCCTGTCCGGCCGCGCGCACCCGCAGCCGCGAGGTGATCCACAATGCGGCGGTCGAGGCGGCGATCGCGACCAGCACAGACAACGCAAAGATATACGGGTTGTAGCGGATCGGCGGCGACATTTTCAGCGCGGCCATGCCGGTGTAGTGCATCGCCGCGATGCCGATGCCCATCAGCGTTCCGCTCCACAGCAGGATGGCGGTCGACAGGTCGCCGCGCGTGACCAGGTGCAGAGCGAAATACGAAACGGCGATGGCGATCAGCAGCGACGCCGCAGTGATGCCGAAATCGTAACCGAGCGGAATCGGCAGCGAGAACGACAGCATGCCGACGAAATGCATGCACCAGATGCCGAGTCCCATCGATAGCGCGCCGCCGGTGCGCCAGTAGAGTCGGTGGGTCTGTTTGCCAAGCGAGCTGATGCGGCTGGCAAGGTCGAGCGTGGTATAGGAGGCCAGGCTTGCAATGAATATGGATGCAAGAACCAGCGGCACACTATAGGTTGCATGAAGCATGGAAGCGGCGGACAGCCTATGTCCAACTTATTTCTCTCTGGAAATAAAGATACAGGACTTGGCATGCCGCTGCCAACGAAAGATTCAAGGACGGTATCGATATTCGCCTGCCGTGTTGCTTATTTGAATGACGGTACCGCGCTGTTCCAAAGTCTTTTGAATTTGCCGTTCCGGCACGCGGGCGGCAAGAAGCCGCCGGCGCCGGACCGCCGGAAAAACGCCGGCAAGGCGACTATTCCGACCCAAGGTAGATGTAACGGAACACGAAGATCGCCGCGATCGTCCAGACGATCCACGGCACTTCCTTCGCCCGTCCGGTGAACAGCTTGAGGCCGGCGAACGAGATGAAGCCGAACGCGACGCCGTTGGCGATCGAATAGGTGAACGGCATCAGCAGCGCAGTGACCACGGCCG